>CAVKDW010000046.1:0-13343 GCA_963655075.1 Muribaculaceae bacterium
TATAAATTGCTTTGTAGTGATTTTTGGAATTTTGGATAGCAGATACTTGGTTGGAGCGAAGGAGCATTCGGGTTCCCTTCAATTCTTCGAATTTAAGGGTGAGAGTGTGGGCATTGTGACTGAGTGAAAATCAAGTAGATGCAGCCCAAAAACAAAAAGCGCACAAAAGTGTTTACAGTTCCTATTGTATTAAACTTATTACTAAACGGGGGATTTATAGAAGTCCCCTTAATTTGTAATTTTTAATGGGGCAAGAATGGGATAGTGCGGGGATTTTGCACTTTGGCTCATTGAAATAATAACAGTGGTATGGCACTATACCTCACAAAATCCGGTGTAGATTTGCATATATGAAAACAAAGTAGTAATTTTGTGCGGTTTTTTTACGGAGAAAACCGCACAAAAGCAGTAAAACTACAATAGAGAAACGGCACAAAAAGTTATATTGCAAACTATCTTAATCGGCTGAAGCCCAATAAAGTATTCACGGCAGATACTTTTATAAACGAAAGCATCTCCGCCGGTGCGGCACGCATGGCGTTGGAACGATTAGTGTCGGAGGGTAAGATACGCAAGTTGAGCAAGGGGCGTTATTACAAGCCCGAACAGTCTATGTTCGGCGAGATTGCCCCATCGGTGGAGGATGTAATAACCGACCTTGTCGAGAGCAAGACCCACCAACCCATCGGTTACCTCACCGGCACTATCGCTTTCAATCAACTGGGGCTGACGACCCAAGTCAGTTCGCAGATACAGATAGGCGTACGCAAATATCGCCGTACCCTGACGCGCGGACAGTACACCATTTCTTTCGTTCTTCAACCGAACGCCATCACACGAGAGAATATCTATCTGCTGCGCCTATTGGATGCACTTCGGTTCTTCCGCGAGATACCGGCAACGGCTCCGAGTGAGGTTGTGGCGCGCATGGTGTTCCTAATCGGGAAATTAGAACCGGAACAACAACAGCGCATGATAGGTTTGGCATTGCGCTACACTCCGTATGTGCGTGCGCTATTGGGTGCTATACTGGAATATATCGGCGTAGGGAAAGAACAAACCAAGACGCTACAGCAGTCCCTCAATGCGCAAACACACTATAACCTATCGATTTCACAAGAAACATTACCGACTCAGCCAAACTGGAATATATGATGAGTGAATTACAGGAAAACACGATGCTTTTCCGTCAAGTCGTTTCGACAACGGCACAAGCGTGACCAAGCGTCTTTCGACCGTTCGCAAGGGTGGAAAAATCAGCCATATACCGTGTTGCCATTGCTGACTGATTTCGATGCCGTTTGTCAAAAGTTGCGCAACACCTACGAGACCAACATCCCTCCATTGGCGTACATCAAGCCTATCCCTGCGGCTGAAAGAACGCCTCCGACTTGGTGTTTGGCAGCAGTTCTTTCGACGAAGAGAGAGAAAAAACCTGTATTGTGGTGTGTGGTGGTTGGGTTGGGAAATGGTATAAAGTTTGTGTATATATGGAAAAAGTAGTACTTTTGCGGGTTAATACCAAGGGTGTTGACAAGCAGGAGTAGTTCATAATTCTTTTTGTGGTTCAAACAGATAAGACGATGTTGTTACAGATTCTTAAATCGAAAATTCACCGTGTGGTGGTTACTGAGGCCAATTTGGATTATATAGGCAGTATCACGATAGACGAGGACTTGATGGATGCTGCCCGTATATGTTCCGGTGAGCGTGTTCAGGTGGTGGACAACACGAATGGTGCACGTTTGGAGACGTATGTTATTCCGGGTAAGCGTGGTAGTGGTTGCATCTGTATGAATGGTGCTGCTGCGCACTTGATGCATGTGGGTGACACGGTCATCATCATGTCTTATGCGTTGATGACAGAAGAGGAGCAACGTGTGTTTAAGCCTTCGATTGTGTTTCCGAAGGGGAATAAGTTGATCGGTTAGTTTATTCGTTTGTCGGTTGAAGGGTGCATGGTGTTTTTTGATTTGATACAGACGGATAGCCGCTCATCGGCTCGTGCGGGTGTTGTGCATACGGATCACGGGGATATACTGACGCCCATCTTTATGCCTGTGGGTACTGTTGGGACAGTGAAAGGTGTGCACAAGCGTGATTTGACAGAAGATATACATGCCCAGATCATCTTAGGGAACACTTATCATCTGTATCTTCGTCCCGGTACGGCGATACTACACAAGGCAGGAGGTCTGCATAAGTTCGAGGGTTGGACGCGTCCTATCCTGACAGATTCCGGTGGTTATCAAGTTTTCTCATTGACGGATATCCGTAAGATGACGGAAGATGGTGTCCAGTTCTCTTCGCATATAGACGGTCGTAAGTTGCTATTCACTCCTGAGATTGTGATGGATATAGAGCGTGAGATAGGTGCGGATATTATGATGGCTTTTGATGAGTGTTGTCCCGGTACGGCTGATCGTTGTTATGCTCAGACCTCTATGGAGCGCACGCACAGGTGGTTAGACCGGTGTATAGCCCGTTTTGACAGTACGGACGACGTGTATGGTTACAAGCAGCATTTGTTTCCGATCGTGCAGGGATGTGTATATAAAGACCTGCGTGAGGAGGCTGCCAAGCGTTTGCGTGATTTAGACCGTGATGGTTATGCTATAGGCGGTCTGGCTGTGGGTGAGCCTACTGAGCAGATGTATGAGATGATAGAGGTGGTGAATGGTATATTGCCAGAGCATAAGCCTCGTTACCTGATGGGTGTCGGGACACCGTGGAACATATTGGAGGGCATTGATCGGGGGGTGGATATGTTCGATTGTGTGATGCCGACTCGCAATGGGCGTAACGGTATGATATTCACTCGTTGTGGTGTGATGAATATGCGTAACAAGAAGTGGGAGGATGACTTTACGGAGTTAGACCCTTGTGGTACGAGTTACGTAGATCACCAATACACGCGTGCCTATGTGCGGCATCTGATACATTCGGGAGAGATGTTGGGTTTGGAGATATTGAGTATTCACAACTTGGCTTTCTACCTATGGTTGGTAGGAGAGGCACGTCAGCACATATTGGCAGGGGATTATCACAGTTGGAAAGAAGACATGGTGCGTCAGTTGATGGTGCGATTATAGTGTAGATGGTAGGACTGAAGAAGATAGACAGGTATATCATTAAGAAGTTTCTCGGCACATTCTTTTTTTCTATTGTGCTGATAATGAGTATTGCCGTCATCTTCGATTTGACAGAGAAGTTGGATAATTTCTTTGAAAATCAGGCTCCTCTGCGTGAGATAGTTTTTGACTATTACGTGAACTTTGTTCCCTATTTCATGAATATGTTCAGTCCTCTGTTCATATTTATCTCTGTGATATTCTTCACGTCGAAGATGGCTGGTAACAGTGAGATTATAGCCATATTGGCGAGTGGTGTGAGTTATCGTCGTCTGATGTGGCCGTATTTTCTAAGTGCGTTGTTATTGTTTTTCTTATCGTTTTGGATGACGGGTTATGTTATTCCTCCTGCTTCGGAGAAGATGTTAACCTTTCAGGACAAGTATGTACAGCGTTTCACGCGTGAGAGTGCCCGTAATGTACAGATGGAGGTGGAGCCCGGTACCATACTTTATATAGAGAGTTTCCAGAAGCGCACTCAGGTGGGTTATCGTGCTTCGTTTGAGCATTTTGACGGTAAGCAGCTGACTATGCGTATAACGGCAGATCGTATCTCTCATGACTCGCTGTATGCTTGGCATTTTGATCGTTATACCCGCCGTGATTTTGATGGTATGCGTGAGTTGTTGACCCGTGGTGAGCGTTTGGATACGATAATCCCTGTATTGCCGGAGGAGTTGTTCTATACGGCAGAGAATGCCCAGATGATGACCAATCCCCAGTTGAAGTCCTATATTGATCGTCAGCGTCAGCGTGGCGGTGGCAATGTTCAGGCTTTTGAGACGGAGTGGTGGAAGCGTTGGGCCAGTCCTATAGGTGCATTTATCATGACGCTGTTGGGTGTGACGATGAGTAGCAAGAAAGTACGCGGAGGTATGGGTAAGAACTTGGGTGTAGGTTTGACGCTGAGTGCGTTGTATATATTATTTTCGACGGTATCTACTACTTTCTCGGTTAATGGTGTTATGTCGCCGTTTATGAGTGTGTGGTTACCTAATTTTGTATTCTTGACTATTGGTATATTCCTATACCGGCGTGTTAGCAGATAACCGTTTGCTGAGCGTTTAGCGTCTGTAAGGAGTTTATCCATGAAGAGGGCTGTCTGACATCGTGTGTCGGGCAGCCCTCTTCCGAGGTCAAGAGTCGGGGAACAGACTTCGGAGTTTATAGCATCCTCTGATACTACATCATTGTACAATCACCTTCTTCTGTACTATTGTGCCGTCTGCCAGATGTACTTTGACGAGTGCTACACCTGCCGGTGCGGGGATAGTCAGTATAGGTGTCTGAATGCTGAGAGTGTGTTGCTGTACGAGTCGTCCCGCGATGTCGTATATCCCGACGGCAGCGATGTCGCTTGTAGCCACGATGGTTGCTTGTCCTTGTGTGTATGAGAAGATGTTGACAACTTGGTTGTCTTTATCCACTACGATAACCGGTTCGTCGTGTGTCGGGTCGTTGTTATCATACTCTTTGAACGTTCCTTGTATATAGTACCGCATCTCGTGGTTGGCAGGCATGTCCAATGTGAGTTCTGTACCATTGATGATACGTGTCTGTTTGCCTGTTTTGGAGTCGATGAGGCAGCACTCTTCTGTCCAGTCTGTGAGTGTGAAGTGGAGTGTCATCTTCCCGTTGTCTTGCAGTCGCATATCGTTACTAATGACAAATCCGAGAGGTACGATACCTATCTGTTCACGTATATCGATAGATATCTTCCTGGTGTCAAGGAGAGAGTAGATGTTCATCTCTGAAGCCCCTGTCAGTGTTGTACCATCATCTTTGATGTTCACAGAGAAGAACGGGACATCTTCGCTCACGTCGTACTTGTTGTTTGCAAAGTCCATTGCCACGAGGTCGAAGGCAGCCGTGGCTACAGGAGTCATTTCTCCTTCGGGACGTACGAAAGCAGAGATGTGCATGATACCTTTGTTAAGATAGTGTCCTTTGGCTGCCATTGCACGCTTAGGTGCAGGAGAGGAACTCTTTTTCGCATAGTTGGTATGCGCACCTTCGATGTTTGATATAGCCAAGTGTTTCACACTGAGTGTCAATGTGAGGCTATCCAGGTCTTCTCCACCACGTGCATAGACCATGGCTGCCCGGAACGGTTTCAAGAAGCGGTCTTCGTAAGAGACGAGTTTACCTGTGCGTGATATCCATTTATCATCCTCGAGTGTCCAGTAGTATGACTCGAGTACGTCAGCATTCTCATAGTAGAAAGCCTCTGCGTCTATATAAGCCATTGTCGGGTTACCCCAGATGAAGTAGGGACTAGGTACGCTGTTGTACAGTGTCACTTTCATCTTTCCCTCCTTGTCCGGAGTGAAAGAGAACTTGTGTGCTTTGCTTCTGTCTATCGTCTCTTGACCTACTACTGCGCCATCGAAATACTTGTCGTACTTCGTATCCGGTTTAGGCAGGCGAATCGTGATATTCTGGTCGGAGAGGTTATCCGGTCCCCATATACCCAGTTCTAAACCACCTGCAGGTTTCAGTTCTTTGGAAAGTGTGTTGCTGGCTGCAAAGAACATTCCGTCGTTCTCATAGAACATGTTGAATGACTCTGAGAAAGACTTGCTACTCTCATCATAGTGCTCTGTGGCCACAGAGTCGTTGTAATATCGGCTCCATGCGGCATACCCTGCCTTGGAAGAACGTGTACCCTGGAAGCCACTCACCGTGAAGTTGTCTGTACTCTCAAGGTTGTCAGCATTGGTGTATGTCCCACTGTGAGGCACGAAGAAGTCGCCACTATATACTCCTTGCAATGGACTTGCGATCAGGTTCCATGTGCCGTTTGTCAGTGTGAGGTCAGCATACGCCGAGTCATACTGCAGTACTTGTTGGTTCAGTAATGCGGTGTTGCCGCAGAAACGTATCTTATGACATTTTGCAGGCACATAGTGTGCATCCATCGGGTAGAAAATACTATCACACAAGTATGGATACTTACGCTCATCAGATATCGTCGGGATAATCACGTCGGTCTCTGCCAGAGGCACATATCCTTGTTGTACTGTCTTGCCATTGATGACGGCGTACCAGTTGTCATCATCCCCCCAGTAGTCACTCACGAGCGGTGTCCACACAACAGTGTCCGGGACCACAATGACGGTGAAGTAAACATCGCCTACGGGACAGCCTGCATCCACCTTATCGTTCAGGCTCTCGGTAAGCATTGTCAACTGCATCGTATATTCGTATCCTGCACGCATCTTGTGTGTGTTGGCGTGCCAGAAGCCAGGGTGTCCTGTAGTCCATCCTTTTGTAGAACCTTCGGTGGCTTGTCTGTTCTGCATAGCCGTCACATGTGCAGCATCGATAGGTGTAAACGTGATAGAGTCACCGGCCTTATAGTATTTAGCCATAGTGATATCTTGCATGATACGGTCTTGTGTGTAGCGCATACTGAACTGATCCACACCTGCGTTCTTGTCGATCAGGGCTTGTACCTGAGGATCTGTGGAAGATACCACCCGGCAACTATCCCACCCGAACACGACCTTGGAGGAGATGTCCGATATAGGTATTTTGAATGCCTCGTTTGCCTTACATGCTGCCACGCGGACGCGTGGTACAGAGTGGCGTTGTTCATCGGTCATGTTCCCCAGTTTGACTGGTGAGAGGTTCGCCTCATAGTCACTGGCGTTCGTGAAACCGCGCAAGAAGGTATTGTTTGAGCAGTTATCCAAGACGTATTCCGTGTCATTGTATTTTGCCTTAGCCGTTCCTGCGATAGGGTACACCCAGAAACGTATAGTATCGTTTTGTCGCATATAGAACGCATCGGAGTCTTTGTACAGGCTGAGCAGTCCCTTGTTACACAGGTTCACGATGATGTTGTAGTGTTCTTCGAGCAAGATATTATCTTGCTTTCCCGTGACGGCGTTGGTAGTATCCATGATAATCTCATCCGGATTAGATACGGTGTAGTTGGACGTGTTGGTGTACCGGCGCAACTCATTTAATGCGTCCTGCACTTTCCCGCGTGGGTAGCCGTATGTCTTTTGGAACTCGCTATCAGCAGCATCTTTCTCTGCATCACTTCCCTCGAGTGCAGGGTCAGCGATATAGACGTCATCGAACTTGTAGCCTAATAGCCAGTCCGCCTTAGCCGCCCCAACGAGGTTGACCGGGTTGCCATTGACTTCTACGGTGTTGTTGACACGCACAACAACGGGGTACAGTCCGTTAGCGCAGGCACCCACTGTCGGGTCGGTAGAACCATCGAAGGCGATATTTGTCTTATTGGATAGTGGAAGGTTGGCACTCATGGAGCAATCCGGATGTTTCAAGTCTTCCTCTATGTTTGCCATATTCAACGTATAAGTAGCCGAAGAAGGCATATATGTGTCATTGATGAGGTGTGCGATGTACATGATGTATCGTTCGCCATCCTTATCCGTTGTCTTCACGTAGCCTTTGAGGGTGTATCCATCTTTTACTGTCCCTGATTCGTAATCTTTGAGATAGATATCTTCCAATGACTCCAGGATCTCCGATGCCGAGGTATAGACCATCCCGGACTCATCGATACCGGGAATACCATCTGATTCTTGGTATGATGCAGAGCCTGACATCGTTGGGTCGTATCCCTCTTTCGGCACGTAGATGACGCCATGCTTGTCGGTTGTTGTCCCGCTCCAGTTCTCGGGATAATGATAAACGGCGTGTAGCATAGTGTCTGCCTTTGTGTTCATGAAGGTGTAGTAGAGTGTCTGGTTGCTTCCACTTGATGTCATGTTGGAGTAGTCGATACGAGCCACAGCCACCTCCATATCTTTCACTTTACAGGTAGTGAATGCCTGGTATGCAGTCAATGGTAATTTTGAGGCGTACAAGCATATATCGTCCACCAAGAAGTCATTTCCTTTATTACTATTTGCGAAGTTGTAGATTGCTATACGTGTCTGTGCATAGTTGTTTGCGGAGATGACAGGGAAGTTTACCTGTTGCCACGTGGAGTTGTCAGGATCATTTGTTCCGTGATCTAACTCACCAACGAAGAACGCCGCCACTGTGGTCCACTCCTCGTTGTCGTTCTGGCGTCCTTGCACATCGAAACGGAGGACTGGGAGCGTGTTAGTTTTGGCAGCATTGTATATCCATGCATAGCAATACATTTGTTGTCCGGAGCAGAGTACAGCGTCGGTGGATATGGTGGCTGCCAAACCAGGCTGTTTCTTACCATCAACATACATCATATATCCATTGGCTGCGCCGCCGTGTTGCGAAGCCATAGTCCAGTTGTAGGGATTGGTAATCTGATTCACCAAACAATACTCGCCATAGAATGGGAAACCTTCTGAGTTAGCCGTTGGTTTCTGACGGTTATGCTGTGCGTTACCATCTTTGTCCACATATAAAAAGCCGAAGGTAGAGTTGTCGGGGGCTAATGGCTTGGGATAGAACACCATCTTATCGGTAGCAAGACTACCGGTCTCTGTGCCATAGTTGAAGTCTTGTTTTGTCAATAGGGTATAACTATTAGCAATCTCTTCGTCGGTACGCAGTGCGGTTGTTGATGGACCATAAGTATTAGGGCTAACATACGTTACCTTAAAACGTGCGATATAGATGTCGCTGCCACAAGTAGGTTCAACCGTAATTGTTTTCTTGTCCCATCTCCCCCCTGAAGTATATTGGAAACTCTTTGGTATATACAACACATACTCCACAATCCGCTCGGTTGCTGACTTAACTGGCAGATAGTCGGTTTCTGATTCATAATTGTTAGTTAAATCAGTCCAAGTGCCTCCACCATCGTAAGATACTTTCCATTTTGGTGTTACGCAGTCGCTGTATGAGGAATTGTTACCGGTTTGCTTATATCCTGTATTGATAGTAGTAGAGCTATTACTTTTTGTTGTGGTTTTAGCCTTAAACCAGTAGCAGAACTCGGATTGGTGGTGTTGCGCCTGATAATGTGGGAAGTTAGTTGCCAGGTATACCTCTTTATCTGTTGGTGCGATATACGCGTGCGACTCGTATGGTTTGTCGGCTGAAGTACATTTATCCAGCGAGTCAGCGATTGTTTCTGCCGGCCGCAGGTGCCATATTTGTCGATATGACAATGTCGGTTCGGTAATAGACGTGCTGGTAATGGTAAAGTCTTGGTAAGCACTGGCATCAAGGGCGATGTTTCGTTCCTGTTTGTCACTCCAGCCTTTTATTTGCGGCATCATGTTCGACCACGAGTAGTCTGCGACAGCCTCAGGGAAGTTGTTCGTGTTGACCGAATAATATCCACGTGTAGCCGCTCCCCCTTCGTTCTCATTGATAGCTGTGAAGGTGTAACCCTTATTATCTTTTGGTTTTTTGATCCAGAAGTTATTGCCTGAGTCCTTCCAGTTCTTCGAACTATCCAGATAGTATCGAGGATCTGCGTCTGTATCGTAGTCGTACCAGCGCCAATAGCCTCGCATATTTGGTTCGTTAGCCATCAATTCGATTGTCTCTCCCGAGGTGTAGTAGATGGTCTTCTCATAGGTATGAACTTGTTGATATTGTATCCCCTCTCCATTGGCGGGCATCATTGTGGCATACCCTCCCAAGGCATGGTTGAAAGCGACCGTACCCATGTTGCGTGAAGTCTTCTGACGGATATACGTTGTTTGTGTGTTGGTAGCGCCGTTGTATGTTCCTGTCACTACCAACTTGACACCACGGACAGCGACGGTGGCGTTGCCAAGGTATGTGATAGTGATCTTGTTGTTTTCGTAGTCCGTTTCAGAGATAGTGACCCATGCGTCGGTTCCGAGCGGGTTGTTGTTCTCATCTACCAATTGAGCGGTCAGGTTCGCCTCTGCCATTGAGAAATCTGTGGTGGCTTCACTGACTACCGCATCTACGGAACCTGTTGCCGAGTAGCGTATCTCTGAGTTGATAACCTTCGGGCTATATATAAACTCTTGTGTTCCTGCAGCAGACTCCAATAGCGGGTCAGACGGACTAACGGATATATCGAAGTCATTCACTTGTACACTCTGGTGATAGGCCTTGCGCACGAATTGTGCTCCTTTTGTTTTTAGGATATTACCGTTTCCGTCTATTACGTCACAATACAGGATATCGGAATAGTCAGCCGTCGTACCCATATAACGCAGGGTCGTATCTATCACATTATATGGGCTGCGTCCATCGGGTGTGACAGTTATTTTCCATATATCATCATGATGCGCTGCTGAGCAGGTTATCATATTGCGTGCTGTTTCGGCGTTGTAGGGTGCCACATTCGACATTGTGTTGTCGATTTGTTTGGTTTCGAGAGGCGACAGCGTGTTGGTGTATGACCCCTTGCCGTTGGAAGCCCAGTAGAACTTAGCAGTTAGACCATAGGTGGTTTCTAATACTGCCGCGTCGCTGACTGTCTTAGGTTTCTCCAGTTGTATGGTGTTGGTGCTTCTCCCTATCTGACGTGCGTGTACGCAATACAAGTTACAAGAGTCTGTCATTGTGATCCCGAAGGACTGCTCTACTGCTTGTTCTGCGGCTGTTGTAGCGTCTGCGGCATAATCGAAGGTGGTAGAGGCAGGTGTCGGCGTGATGTTATACGACCGGCTATTCTCCTTGCTCCATTGGTAGCAGAGCATAAAAAGATCGATCTTGTTCGTCAATCGGAACGAGTAGCTCATCGAGCGGGTCGTTTTGATATAATTGCCATTGGCACGCGTTCCCGATACAGAACTATTCTCTGTAGCAGCCAAAGACTCAAAATAATACTCCGAGCCATTGATGATGACTACGGGCATGAACGATGTCATTCGGGCATCTCCATAGTAGTGGTAGTTGGTATCTGATTCGTCCATCTCATAAGCGAAAGGCGATGACTCCTCCTCTGTGTTCACTAATTTCAGCGTTAAGTTTCCCTTTGCGTCGGGAGCGTATGCCAACCACTTGCCCGATGCCAGATGTTGTACCCGCATACGTACACGGGTGCGTGGCCAGTACTTGTCGGCGATATTGCCGCTCTCCGGTTCCGGTGTAACATCCTTGACATACCACATGTCATCGAGTATAGCATTACTACCTGTTGAATTTGCCAGATAGCCATTTACTGCGCTGTAATTGCCTGAAGCATCAGGGCGTGCCGAGAACACCAAAGTGATGGTATCACGAACCGTGTAGTTGTAGTAGAAATAGCCATCATCGTCTTTGGAGTATATACCCTCGACACCCCATGTGTTGCTGCATGACTGTTCCGTATATTCTGTTTCCGTTATCTGGCGTTGTATGGTCGTGTATGCCACACGCGGAAATCCCAATGACACTGTATCTCCGAAGACGTACCACTGTCCATCGGGTAGGTAAGCAGCGTTAGAAGGCAGGCTGATTGTGAGCATGGCGAAGAGTACGCCTGCTGTTAAGATGAAACGTCTATAAAAAGTATTCATAGTAAGTGACGATTTACAATGAGTGGTTGGTTTTAATAAGTTTGCGTATTGTTTTCTGTGCGGTGTATATAACGGCACAGAGTAGCAGGGGAACCAGTGTATCTCCCACAGGTGCCAGTTCGCCTATTGGCGGGTCGGTAGGCCGTTTGCCGGTTAGCATGATCGCTTGCGTTTCGCTATATTCGTGTCCTATCAGCGACTGCTCCAAGAACTCATCGGCAGAATAGTAATATACTCCATTGTTTGACATTGCCGGGGCATATTTGCTTCCAGATGACATGGCAGGTGTTGTTGTCTGCATCGAGCCATACATGTGGTAGGCTCCTCCTATTTGGAAGGTGCTTCCGGTTGTCGGTTGCGAATAGAAGTCAGTCAGATTTTCCATTATACTCTACTTTTCTATTTTGACTTTGCTTTTTATTTTCATAGTCCGTAGTCGGACGTCCGGTTACTATATATGCGGGGAGAAACTGTACGTGGACACGCTATCATACACATAGTGCCTTGGTGACCATGTGTCTTTTATGGTTGATGTAGAGATTTCCCCCTCTCTGTCAAGACGCAGATGCGTCTCTTATAAGCCGCGAAAACGATATGCGCAACAAAAACGGAACTCAAACCCAAGAGTTCTCATTTGCTTGATGTGCATATTTTCACGCTGCAAAGATACAATCTTTTTTTCAAAGACGACTCCTATACCAGCAATTTTGTTTATTTTTTTCTTACAGCAACATTTTCTATGGTACAGACAGGAAGTGTAGTCGGTGTGTGTGGAGGATACAGTGTTTTTAAGTGTGGCTGTTAGTTTGTTCTCTTTTGAGGAAGGTAGTTTGTTTTGATATTGCCCATGGCTCCCCAGATAGAGTCACGTACGTTGGGGTTCAGTTTTTCGAGTTGGTGTAGTAGAGTTTTTATCTGTGTTCGGCTACTATCTTTCTCGAAGGGGCATAGTTTGATTTGTTGCCGGTAGTGGGACAGTTCGGCATAGCGTGTCAGGTCTTTTTCTTGGATGAGGCACAGTGGCCGGATCATCTGTATGGGCATCTTGTCGAGTTGTAGTCGTGGTGCTATAGTCCCGATGTTTCCCTGGAAGATGAGGTTGAGTAGCAGTGTCTCGATGATATCGTCCCTGTGGTGTCCGAGAGCAATTTTGTTGCACGATAGTTCTTGTGCTGTTTGGAACAGTGCTTTGCGTCTATACCATGAGCAGAGGAAGCACGGGTCTTTTGTCTTATGTTCGTCGGCATTTGGGATGGTTCCTATCTCTGTATCTTTGACGATAAGCGGGACTTGGTATGTCTGACAGAACTGTTGCAGGTATGTTATGTCACTCAGGTATGCCCGTTCTTTGACACGTATATGTACGGCTGTTACATGGAAGTGTGGCACATGTATCTGTGCCCGTTGTCCGAGTAGTTCGACGAGTGTGAGAGAGTCTTTTCCTCCGCTTAGTCCGATGAGTATATGGTCATCATCTGTGATGAGTCCATAGTCTGCGCATGCTTTATGGAAACGTTTGGTGATACGTGACTGTAGCCGTATCTTCTCTATCTGTCCGGGTGTGCGTTGCTGGTTATCCATACAGGGTAGGGTAAGTGGGGTGTATCGTCAGTACAAAGGTACGTGAAAGTTGCTGTTTGTCCAAGAGTGGGGCAGAAAAAAACTTTTTTTTGCTTTTTTTTGTTTTACTATTTGTGTGGTTCATAAAAAAGCCGTATCTTTGCAGCCGCTTTCGAGAGTTAGCGTGTGTTCTTTCGTTTTTGCGGCAATAGCTCAGTTGGTAGAGCACGACCTTGCCAAGGTCGGGGTCGCGAGT
>CAVKDW010000047.1:0-13232 GCA_963655075.1 Muribaculaceae bacterium
AACAGATAATTTTGAGTTCTTTTTAGATGGCTCTGCCAAAATATACTATACAGGCAAAAAGTTTCCATCCACTATTGCACTGAATAAGTTATACTATTTCATGCCATATCTGAAAGGTATGGGAATCCGCGACTTGTATATTATCAAAATTGCACGCGTTGGCACCAAAGCGGAAGTCTATCCACAATGTGGTGATAATGATTTTCGTCTGATTTTTGAAATTGAATTTACAAAACAACTATTTCCCGACTATAAACAAGTGCATCTTGATATTTGGCAAACATTTAAGGATACTACATTAAGCAACATCGTTGCCATTTAATAGTCCCATTGGAGCATTTCTTTAACGATATATCTTTTACCACCACCCCCGATGAACAAGTGGCAGTAGAGAAGTTCAAACAACGGCTTGAATACTTGTCTGTTCCCGTCAAGTCCGCACTCTGCTCCTTGTCAGGTATTTCCAATAGATATTCCCGTCCCATATACGCAAATCCGCGCCCTAATTCCATAAGCAGTTTCCCTATATGGTGAACAATAGCATCCTTTAGTTGTTTTTCGTTGTATTTCTCTCGCAATGCCACAAAACTCAAGTTAAGCGGGTCTTTGATTAACTCATGAGCCAAGTCGCCTGTCGGCTCAGGAAGGACCTTGGGGAAATTGTTAATCGCCTTACCATAAGTAGCGTACAGGTCTGCTGCAATAGCATTTTGTAACATAGCACGAGACCAACTGTTTTCTATTGTCTTCGCTGCATAAAACAACGCACGCTCGGGGTCGGATTCAAATTTACTGATGATAACCTTGTGGTGTCCCCACGGGATAGCAAAGATGTCAATAGGGAACTCCTCTTTGGTGTCGGTCTTCGTCAGTTGATGCAAAGGGGGTAATATTTTCCCAACTTGCGAAGGTTTTCCATCCGATGAAAGTTTCTCAACTTGGGAAACTTTTGCGAATGCCTGAGAATAAAGCAGATAGAACCGACGACAGAAATACAGGTCTATCGGCGTCAGTCCGCCTACGCCGGGCAAGTTATTGATTAAGTCCTGGCTGAGTGCCTTCATCACTCCCTCACCATACCGCTTCTCTACATGCCGTTCTACTATGTCTTGTCCCAAATCCCAATTGAACTCCAAACGCGCTGCATTGATGTGTATAGCGGTCTTTATCTGGAACTGCTTAAAGCGTGTGCAGATTGTCTGAATCCATCCTGCATATTCTTGGTCTATGTGAATGAGTTGGCTCATGCTCTTATTTCGCTGTATTTTAGTATATCAAGGGTGTGTCGTACGCAAAATATCTTTCTCGTAGTGACACACCCTCGTGGTTGCTTATTTACATCGGTGAAGCAGGTTGTTTACTTCATCGAGAGTACTCGCCGGTTTTGCAGGGGTTACTTGTTGACTTGGAAGCGGGTGTTGCCGGTGGTGAAGAAGTCCACTATCTGGTTGGCGGCGGCGATGCCGGCGTTGATATTGGCTTCTGCTGTCTGTGCTCCCATCTTCTTCGGTGTGGCGAAGTAACGTCCTGCGAAGAGTTCGTGCATCTTCTGGTCCGCCGCAGGCATGATGTCGGTGACATAGCGGAAGTCGGTACGCTCCTGCATGAGTTGAATTAACTCGTCCTCGTTGATAACCTCTTTGCGTGCCGTATTGACCAAGATAGCACCTTTCGGCATGAGGCTGAGCAGGGCGTAGTTGATACTGTTTTTGGTCTCGGCGGTAGCGGGTATATGGAGTGACACGACATCGCAGGTCTTGTACAGTTCCTCAGCGGAATGGAGCGGTGTCACGCCCTCTGCCGTCATTGCTTCGTCCGGGCAGAAAGCATCGTATGCGTAGATGTCCATGCCGAAGCCTTTGGCTATGCGTGCCACATTACGTCCCACATTGCCGAAGGCGTGGATACCGAGTTTCTTGCCTTTGAGTTCTGTGCCGCTGGTGCCGTTGTAGAAGTTACGCACGGCATAGACCATCAGTCCGAGAGCCAGTTCGGCTACGGCGTTGGCGTTCTGTCCTGGCGTGTTCATGGCAACGACGTTGTGTGCAGTAGCGGCAGCGAGGTCGATATTATCAAAGCCTGCGCCGGCACGAACGACAATCTTGAGTTGTTTAGCAGCGTCCAGCACCTCAGCGTCCACGATGTCGGAGCGGATGATGAGAGCGTCAGCATCGGCTACGGCATCGAGTAGTTGTTGTTTGCAGGTGTACTTCTCAAGCAGTGTTAGTTGGTAACCTGCTTTCTCTACCACTTCGCGTATGCCGTTGACAGCGATTTTGGCGAAGGGTTTTTCGGTTGCGATTAATACTTTCATGGTTTGTACTAATGTTGTGTAAAAGACTGCCGTGTGCTTCTCTTCACGCTTGGGAGAACGATACCAGTATTCCATAGATGTAAATAAAATCTAATTTGTTGTACGGTGTAGTGTCGGCATAAGATCGGCTTATGTTCGGCTCTTGTGCAGCACAAATGCGTGTCCGAAAAAGCGTCTGCAGTTATAAATTACACGATGATTATTGAGGCTGATTTGTTAAATCTTCTTTTCGTAATCATGTATGCAGTCCACGAGTGCCTGTACGCCTTCGACGTCCATCGCGTTGTAGCAGGATGCGCGGAAGCCGCCTACGAGACGGTGTCCCTTGATACCTACCATGCCGCGTTCGGTAGCGAAGCGGAAGAAGTCATCTTTGAGTTCCTCATATTCAGGTTTCGGCACGAAGCATATATTCATGCGGCTACGGTCTTCTTTGTTGAGGATAGTAGGCACGAACATCTTCGAGTGGTCGAGGCAGTCGTAGAGGAGGTCTGCCTTCTGCTGGTTGCGACGGTCTATCCACGCTATGCCGCCGTTAGCCTTGAGCCAGCGCAGTGTGAGCAGTGCGGAGTAGATAGGCAGTACGGGAGGGGTATTGAACATCGAGCCACCGTCGATATGGGTTTGGTAGTTGAGCATGGTCGGGATATAACGTGATACACGTCCCAGAGCCGACTCCTTGACGATGACGAAAGTGACACCTGCAGGTGCGATATTCTTCTGTGCTCCGCCGTAGATGAGGTCGTATTGGCTCACGTCGATGGGATGCGAGAGGATGTCGGAGGACATGTCCGCAATCAATGCCACCTTGCCTTTCTTGGCGTAGATGTCTTGCAGTTTGCGGTTGGAAATCTCGGTACCAAAGATGGTGTTGTTGGTAGTGATATGGAAGTAGTCCGCGTCCTGCGGGATGGTATATCCGTCAGGGATGGAGTTGGTGGACTCTCCCACGACCTCTACTTCTCCGAAACCTTTCGCCTCTTTGATGGCTTTCTTAGACCACACGCCGGTGTTGAGGTAAGCGGCTTTATGCTCGAGGAAGTTGTATGGTACCATGCAGAACTGCAGGCTGGCACCACCACCGAGGAAGATCACGCGGTAGCCTTCCGGCACACCCAGCAGTTCCTTCATCAGTGCTTCTGCCTCGTCCACTACGGGTTGGAAATACTTGGCGCGGTGCGATATCTCAAGGATACTCAGCCCTTCGCCCTGAAAGTCAAGCACAGCCTCAGCCGTTTGCTTGATGACCTCTTGTGGCAGGATACTCGGTCCTGCATTGAAATTGTACTTTTTCATTTTGATATTAGATGTGTTTTATTGTTTTGCCACCATACTGTCTTTCCACTTGCTTTTGGCAGCGGCGATGACTTCAGTGTCGGCAGCGGAAGTTACTTCTTTTATGGCTTCTTTCACTTTCTTGGCAGTCTGCTTAACCGTCTCTTTGACTGTATCCACGATGTCGGCTTTCTCCACCCAGCATATTGCGTCGCCTTTGGTAGCCATAGTGCCCTGCTCCTTGTCTATAGCCACGATACGGCAGTGGTCAGTGGCGGTGACAGGTTCTATGCCGTGTTGCGTCTGCAGGTAGCATACCACCTCTCCTTTTGCAACCAGCGTTCCGAAAGCGGGTGCGTGGCTGTCCTCGTTGTAGTCGAGTTCCCAGAGCACTCTGCCTGTCTGCGTAGCGTCGATAGGTTCGCTGGATGGGTGCAGGATAGCACGTTTGTCGGCAGCCGAGAGAAACGTGATCTGCTGTCCTCCCTTAGCGGCTTTCTCCATACGTTCGAGCAGGTCTTTGTTGAACTGCTCTTTGGCTTGTCCTGACTTGTACTCGCGATACTGCTTCTCGTGCATGGCGAACTCGAAGAGTTCTTCGTCGTCCTGCCCGCGTTCCCAACCGAGTTGCTGCATCTGTTCGATGTATTGCGGCAGGGCATCGGGGTAGAGTGCCTGTGGGTCGTCTGTGTAGAATTCCAAGCCTTTTTCTTTGACCAGGTCGATTATCTCCGGTGCCAACTCGCCGGGCAGTTTACCTGACTTACCGAGTATCATACCCCACATAGCGGGGTCCATACGGGTGAATGGCTTCTCGCCCATAGAGCGGGAATAGAGGTTCATCAGTGCGGCGTTCTTGACATACTGCGAGAACGGTGTTACGAGGCACGGCGTGCCGAGCATAGGCCATATACGTTGTACCTCCTCGAATAGTTCGACGAGCAGTTCGTCTTCGCTGAGCGGATGTTCATCACGTTTGATGAGGTTGGTATTGATAGCGGCGTGCATGCCTTTGAGGTCCGCCATGAGCGATCCCATCATGCCTCCCGGCAGTCCACATCCTACGAGCAGTGACGACATCTTGGAGTTACGTGGGTCTATCCAGTAGCCGAGGAAGTCGTCTATGAACGACTGCGTGAGGCTGCGTGCTTCCATGTACGCTTTCATGTTGATGTCTTTCACGAGGAAACCCGCGTCACGGAGCATGGCTTGGATAGTGATAACATCGGGGTGTACCATACCCCAGCTGAGCGGTTCCATAGCCACGTCGAGTACATCACAACCGGCTTTGGCGACCTCCAGCATAGAGGCTACAGAGAAGCCCGGACCTGTATGACCGTGGTACTGGATGATGATGTCCGGGTGTTTCTCTTTGATAGCCGCCACCACCTTGCCTAACATAGCGGGGCGACCGATGCCTGCCATATCCTTGAGGCATATCTCCTGTGCGCCTGCCTCAATGAGTTGTTCGGCAAGATCGATATAGTACTCTACGGTATGCACCTCAGAATAGGTCATACACATGGTGGCTTGTGCCGTCATACCTGCCTCTTTCGCCCAGTGTATAGACGGGATGATATTGCGCGGGTCATTCAATCCGCAGAAGATACGGGTGATATCCACGCCCTGTGCGTGCTTGACTTTGTACATCAGTTGTCGCACGTCGGCAGGTACGGGGTTCATACGCAAGGCGTTGAGTCCACGGTCGAGCATGTGGGTCTTGATACCTGCTTCGTTGAAAGGTTTAGTGAATGTGCGCACAGCTGTGTTCGGGTTCTCGCCATAGAGGAGGTTCACCTGCTCCATAGCACCGCCATTAGTCTCTACCCGGTCGAAGCACCCCATGTCGATGATGACGGGTGCAATCTTGGATAGTTGGTCTTTTCGGGGAACATACTTTCCGCTACTCTGCCACATGTCTCGATAGACAAGGGAGAACTGAATTTCTTTTTTAGACATAGTATTGTGCTTTAAGATTTGACATATTGTCGTTATACTTTTTATCTGTCGTCTTCAATCCGCTATATATAATAACAAAATGTTACTACACTTTTGCTTTTTGATATCGCCCACAAAGGTACATCTTTCCTTTCATATCCACAAACGAAACGAAAAATAATCTTTTTCCTCTGCTGCACATACAGCCGTACTTTTCATAGTAGAGGGGGAAGTAACAGGGGTCGCCCAATGCGTTATCCTATGACGAATAGCAGGTGCACAGCAGCAGGTTCTATCAGACTGTAGGACAAAGTTTGTGTATCCGATGAAAATGTTGTAACTTTGCCCGCCTAATTAAAAATACCACAGTAGTATGGAAAATAACTTCGGATTTGTACGTGTAGCAGCAGCAGTGCCGAAGATGCGTGTTGCGGACTGTTTCTACAATACCCAACAGATCAAACAGCAGATAACAGAAGCCCTGCAAGAGGGAGTGCAGGTGATATGTTTCCCCGAGTTGAGTGTGACAGGGTACACGTGTGCAGACCTGTTCTTTATGCAGCAGCTACAGCAAAACACCCTCAAGTGTCTGGAAGATATATGTGACTACACCCGCAACCAACCTATCATCGTATTGGTGGGGGCACCGCTGAAAGTAGATAACAACCTGTATAACTGTGCTTTCGTCATGACTGACGGCGAGGTCATCGGTGTGGTGCCTAAGATTAACCTCCCCAACACGGGTGAGTTCTATGAGAAGCGCTGGTTCACCTCAGGGCGGGCTACTATTGAGCACGGCATAGACGGCCCCCAACCCCGTATACCCACCATCGAGTTATGGGAGGGCGACGTGCCTTTCGGACCCGACCTGCTCTTCGTCACGCGAGACTACTGTTTCGGTATAGAGTTATGCGAAGACCTATGGTCGCCTCTGCCTGCCAGCACACAACTGGCTATACAAGGAGCAGAAATCATATTCAACCTATCCAGTAGCAACTGTATTGTTGGGAAACATGCCTTCAGACGTCAGATGATAACGCAACAGTCGGCACGTGTACACTGCGGGTATGTATATACCTCGTCAGGTATCGGCGAGTCGACAACAGACCTTGTCTTCTCGGGTAGCACCTATATCGCAGAGAACGGAGATATTCTGGAGATAGGGGAGCGCTTCCAGACAGAGAGTATGATGGTCATCTCGGAGATAGATGTGGAGCGGTTGCGCATAGACCGTCAACGCAACACCAACTTCACCAATGACCAACATGGGCACTACCGCAAGATCAATGTCGCGCCTATCGACTCCGAGAATGGATACGTTGAGCCTATACACCGCCATTTCTGCTCTACACCGTTCGTACCAACGCAAGACAATCAAGTAAGTTACTGCGAAGATGTGCTCAGTATACAGACATGCGGACTGATGCGCAGATGGCAGCACACACATGCCGAGAGCCTGATAGTCGGCATCTCCGGAGGGTTAGACTCTACGCTCGCCTTACTCGTCTGCGTGTTAGCAGCCGACAGGATGGGATACAACCGTTCACAAGTCATCGGCGTCACCATGCCCGGCTTTGGTACGAGTGACCGTACGTACCACAATGCTATGGCACTGATGGAGCAGTTAGGGGTCAGCATACATGAGATACCCATCCGCGACATGACGGCGCTACACCTGCACGACATCAACCACGATATCAACACCCATGACATCACTTATGAGAACGCACAAGCACGTGTCCGTACTCTCGTGCTGATGGATATGGCCAACAAATATAACGGTATCGTCGTCGGCACGGGAGACCTAAGCGAGTTAGCACTCGGGTGGGCTACCTACTGCGGAGACCAGATGTCTATGTACGGCATCAACGCAGGCATACCCAAGACCCTCGTGCGGCATATGGTACGCTATGCAGGGGAGAATATCTTCGGCGAACAAGTGCGTCAGATACTCACCGACATTGTCAACACACCCGTATCGCCCGAACTGCTACCTACCGACGACAACGGGAACATCACACAGATGACAGAAGATAAAGTTGGACCATACGAGTTACATGATTTCTTCCTATACTATCTGTTGCGGTTCGGATTTACGAAAGACAAGATTGCCTACATGGCTACACTCGCTTTCGAAGACCAATACAGCGAAGAGGTTATCAACCATTGGTTGCAGATCTTCATGCACCGTTTCTATACACAACAGTTCAAACGCAGTTGCTTACCTGACGGCCCCAAAGTGGTCGGAGTAAGTCTGTCTCCACGAGGAGACTGGCGTATGCCAAGCGATGTAAACGAGATATAAGAACTATGAAGCGATTAATCTCTCTGCTCTGCGCTATGCTCACCGTCTGTACCCTATCCGCACAGATAGTGGATGCTGTGCATTGGGATGCACGACAAACAGGCGACAGCATACAGATAACAGCCACCATTGATGCAGAATGGCACATGACATTGCTTAGTGTCAACGACTCAGATGTCAACATCGAGTATAGCAATGCCTATACCCTCACCCTGCCGTACCAAGGACAAGACATCGCTATACGGTACAACACGTGCAATGACCGTATGTGTACCGCCCCACAAGTATGGACATACACCGATAGCACACCCCCTGCCACCGCCAGCACAGGACATAGCAACGACCTATGGTGGATCTTCCTCATGGGACTGCTGGGGGGACTACTCGCCATATTCACACCATGCGTATGGCCAATCATCCCGATGACGGTATCGTTCTTCCTCAAACGCTCAGAGGAGCATGGCGTACGAGACGCACTACTCTATGGGCTGTCTATCATCATCACATACGTAGGACTGGGACTGCTCATCACAGTCATCTTCGGAGCATCTGCACTCAATGCATTGGCTACCAACGCTATCGTCAACTTGTTCTTCTTTGCACTGCTCGTCGTCTTCGCGCTCTCGTTCTTCGGACTGTTTGAGATACAACTGCCATCGTCTTGGTCAACCAAACTTGACCAGAAAGCACGCGACACCGGAGGATGGCTCAGCATCATCATGATGGCACTCACATTAGTCATCGTCTCTTTCTCTTGTACAGGACCTATCATCGGCACATTACTCGTAGAGGCTGCCGGACATAGTCTATTAGCACCCACCATCGGGATGCTCGGGTTCGCTATAGCACTGGCACTACCTTTCTCACTCTTCGCCATGTTCCCCAAGTGGATGAAGCAGATGCCCAAGTCAGGAGGTTGGATGCAGTCACTCAAAGTTGTACTCGCTTTCATCGAATTGGCACTGTCACTCAAGTTCTTCAGCGTGGCAGACCTCGCCTACGGATGGGGCATACTACCACGATGGCTCTTTATCGCAGTATGGATAATATGTTTCTTCGGTATAGGTATCTATCTACTATGGAATATCCGAGCAGTATCCACTACCCGCAAAGTCATTCGCATCATACTTGTCATCGCATCATGGACGTTTACCACATACCTCGTACCAGGACTGTTCGGTGCACCCGTCAAAGCCATATCTGCCTTCGCACCACCCATGCCCGTACAAGGGCGAGAAGTGTTCAACGATTATGAACAAGGACTGCAGTATGCTATGCAGACGGACAAGCCCATACTACTCGACTTCTCCGGATACGGATGTGTCAATTGCAGAAAAATGGAAGCCTATGTACTTGACAACGACTCTGTCAAGAAGCGGCTTAATAACTATGTAGTCATCACACTCTACGTCGATGATAAACAAACCCGACAGAACAACACCTCTTTCGGCGGTGCTTTTGCAACCAAACAAGACAACAATAAACGAGAGAGTATAGGAGACTATAACTCACGCATACAACGTGAGCAGTACGGTTCCAACGCACAACCCTACTTCATACAACTATCACCCGCAGGACAACCTGTCAGCGAACCCTATGCGTTCTCTACCTCCGTCAACGATTTCTTACACTGGCTCAAATACTAAACAACGGAACAACATGCCATTCACACACGACAAACCCAAATACGAGACACGACGTGTACCTGAGAAAGAGATGATTTTCGGTACACGCGCTGTCATCGAAGCCATCGAGGCAGGAAAGACTATCGACAAGATACTCATCCGAAGAGATATGACATCTGCTACCGGTAGGGAACTACTCAAGCACCTGCAAGGCACGACCACTCCCATACAGAAAGTACCAGTCGAGAAACTGAACCAATATACCGACAAGAACCACCAAGGTGTCATCGCCTTCCTCAGCCCCATAGCCTTCCATCGGATAGAAGACATCATCCCCTCACTCTTCGAGCAAGGCAAGACACCCCTACTCGTGGTACTCGATGGGATAACAGACGTACGTAACTTCGGAGCCATAGCACGCACATGCGTATGCGCAGGGGCAGATGCTCTGATCATCGGAGCCTATGGTAGCGTCAGTATCAATGGGGACGCTATCAAGACTTCCGCAGGAGCACTACACACCCTACCCGTCTGCAAAGCAGAGAACCTACAGCACTGCCTGCAGTTTCTACGCGACTCAGGGATAAATATCATCGCAGCCACCGAACACTCGGACATAGACTACACCCAAGCAGACATGACAACGCCACTCGCCATCGTCATGGGAAGCGAGGACAAAGGGATATACGAACCCAACCTCAGACTATGCAACACACAGGTACGCATACCTATGCAGGGATGCATAGAGAGCCTCAATGTCAGTGTCGCAGCAGGAGTCATGCTATACGAGGCTATCAGACAACGGAACAGCACCAAGTGAACTATAAGCAATGATTTGTATCTTTGACTTGGACGGCACACTACTCAACACCATAGAGGACTTAGGTCAAGCCTGCAACTATGCACTACAGACATACCATTTCCCCATACACCCTCTCTCCGAATACCCACATCTCGTAGGCAACGGAGTCAACAAACTCATCGAGAGAGCACTACCCGCAGGACACAAAGACGAAGACACGATCCTGCAACTGCGTCAGGTGTTTACACCATACTACGACGAGCACAACTGCAACCACACCACCCCATACGACGGGATACCTGCACTACTGCAGACCCTGCGGAGACAGAAATGCCGACTGGCTGTCGCATCCAACAAGTACCAAGACGCTACGCGGAAACTGGTCAACCACTTCTTCCCACAGACCTTCGACATCGTGCTCGGCGAACGAGCCAACACACCACGCAAGCCCAACCCGCAAATCGTTCACGATATACTCAACTACCTCAACACAACAGACACCGACATATTCTATATCGGTGACTCATTAGTGGATATCGACACTGCACACAACGCACAACTACCTGTCATCGCATGCACATGGGGGTTCTGTACAGAACAAGAACTCATCTCTGCACAGCCCGAATACATCGTACACCACCCTGACGAGATACTACCTGTCATCAACAAATAGGCATACTGTACTAACTGACAACACCACATATCCAACCACTAAAAACGACAACATATTTGGCTCATTCGCAGAAAAAACGTACCTTTGCAACGTTTCCGAAAAACAGATAAGTATGAAAGAAAGACTAACTATCATTGATTTCGTTGAAAAATACACCCGCGAGTATGCAGAACATGTGTTCCTGCGTGAGAAAATAAACAACGTATGGACTGAGACCACCTACACACAGACTCGTGAACAAGCACACCTCATCGGTGCAGGACTGATGGCAATAGGTATGCAAAAAGGGGACAAGACCGCCCTGCTCTCACAAGGACGTAACCTATGGGTCACAGGAGAACTCGGCATACTCTATGCCGGCGGTGTAAACGTACCACTCAGCATCAAACTGGCAGAGGCTAACGACCTGCTCTTCCGCATACAACACTCCGAGGCACAGTATATCATGGTGTCCGAGCAGCAACTACCTAAGATACGAAAGATTCTACCCGAATGTCCTAACGTGAAGTACGTTATCGTACTCGACCCTATGGACGAATACCAAGAAAGGGAGATAGGTATCGACTATATCATCGCGAAAGGAAAAGAACTACTCGACTCTACACCAGAGAAATTCGTAGAACGGTACCAGTCTGTAGGACCGGACGACTACGCCAATATCAGTTATACATCGGGAACGACAGCTGACCCAAAAGGCATACTACTCACACACCGCAACTATACCGCTAACGTAGAACAGGCACGCTCTATCATCGGAGTAGAACCCGATGACGTCATGCTCATCATACTACCACTCGACCACTGCTTCGCACACGTGGCAGGATTCTATACCATGATGTCATACTGCGGAAGTATAGCCACTGTACCCGTCGGGAAAAACGCCATCGCCACACTCAAGAATATACCTCTGTCTATCAAAGAAGTACGACCTATGGTCATGCTCTCTGTACCTGCTCTCGCACGAAACTTCAGAAAAAGCATAGAGAGTAGCATCAAAGCCAAAGGCAAGACGGTGGAGCGACTGTACAACTTCGCACTCAACAACGCTATACAGTACAACAAAGAGTATTGGAACAGAGGAGGTAAAGACTTCTGGAGACTACCACTCGTCAAACTGTTTGACAAGATAATATTCAAAGCCGTACGAGAGGGATTCGGAGGACGTATGAAGTTCTTCGTGGGAGGAGGAGCACTGCTCGATATCGAACTGCAACGCTATTTCTGCGCCGTTGGTATGCCTATGTTCCAAGGATACGGACTCAGCGAAGCAACACCTATCATCTGCGCCAACTCTACAGGACATGCTATCTTCGGATCCAGCGGACGTATCGTAGCAGACCTTGACCTCAAGATATGTGACGAAGAAGGGAAAGAGATACCGGCAGGACAGAAAGGAGAGATAGTCATTCGGGGAGAGAACGTCATGGCAGGGTACTGGAAGAACCCCGAATCTACAGCCAAGACCATCGTCAATGGATGGCTGCATACAGGCGACATGGGATACGTACGACAAGACCATCCGGGGTTCCTATGGGTAGTAGGACGATTCAAATCACTACTCATCAGCTCCGATGGAGAGAAATATAGCCCGGAAGGGTACGAGGACAGCCTCACCGATGGCAGCAAATTCATCGAACAGGTAGTGCTGCACAACAACCAGAAACCATACACCATCGTGCTGATCGTGCCAAATAAAGATGCACTACAAGAGTTCGTGAAGAACAAAGGACTAAACCCCACTACCTTAGATGGGAAAAAAGCCATGCTACAAAAGATACAAGCAGAAGTGGACGAGTACCATTCCGGTAAGTTTGCAGGGATGTTCCCGGAGATGTGGTTGCCTAAAGCCATCGCTGTACTACCCGAAGCATTCACCGAACAAAATCATCTGGTCAACTCGACTATGAAGATCGTACGTGGCAAAGTAGAAGAATACTACAAAGACCGTATCGACTACACATATACTACCGAAGGAAAAGAACTCCTCAACGAGAAAAATATGGCAGCAGTATAACAGCAGCGCTTGAGCAGAAGATAAGCCGATCTTGAGCAGAAACAAAACACCCCTCAATCAACTCTCAACTATCAACGAAAAGACCACACTCAACTCTCAAATAAGATTTGCCCATCTGCACATCTTTCACTACCTTTGCAGACATAATTATAATCTATGCCACACAACACAATACATCCTCCGCTGCTTGCCGCACTACCCTATGCTATACGGACGTTTGGTATAGTTTCCCGCTCACGCAGTACGACAGACGACAATCCCCCCCCCGTTTACATTCTTTAATAAC
>CAVKDW010000048.1:0-13205 GCA_963655075.1 Muribaculaceae bacterium
CATCATACCTGTGTATATACACGTGGCAAAATCCAACCGGCGATCGGCTGCCATAGGCAACACCTCGCGCAGTTGTGACACTAACCTGTACACTATCTCACAAGACGCAGGCAACTCAGGATACGATATCGCCACATCAGCAAAAGGCATAGGGTGTAGATGATGGTCTATCAGTAACTTTGATGCAGACAATGCCAACAGTTTCTCTCCAAGCACACCTATACGCTTAGGCTCATTGAAGTCGGTACATACGACCAAATCCGCTGCCTGCAACAGTTCATCCACATGACCGGACTGCGTCTCATAGACTAATATCTCCGATGCACCCGGCATCCACTTAAGAAAATCCGGAAACATGTTAGGTACTACAACATGCGCCTCTTTCCCTGACCCCATCAGATAATGCCACATACCTATACTACTACCCATCGCATCACCATCCGGAGACATATGCGTCACGATCACTACACGCTGCGCACGTTCTATCAACGCCCGCGCAGACATCACTTGCTCTCGTGTCAATAAATCCTTCATATCCTTGCTCTTTTTACTTCTTATTCTTTATTCCCTCTAAAAAACTATCTCAACCACATAAACTACTAAACTCTTTCAACTTCTCATAAACTGATAAACTCATAAACCAATAAACCAAAAGCGAAAGCGCTGGGGAGGTCGTCTTTACTCTTTATTCCTTCATAACCTACAAAAGTACTGCTTTCCTGTCATATATGCAAATAACCACGCATAACAAACATTTATGGTGACGACGCGTCCTCGCGTCGATATTGCGTTTCTAAATGGAAACTATACTCCCTTACCCTTGGCAACAAACCAAAGACACACCATTTGCGTATGTAATAACTATTTTGTAACTTTGCGGGCTGGTTACAATGCATAATCTATGAAGCAACCTATAGCACCCGAACATATCGACACTCTCTATTTCCTTGGCATAGGAGGCATAGGAATGAGCGCATTGGCACGCTATTTCCATACCAATGGCTATCGGGTATTAGGATACGACCATACCCCCTCGCCACTGACACAACAACTCGAACAAGAAGGCATAACTATCCAATATACCGACGACACACAGATAGTAGAGACATTGTCCCCCGAACAGACTATCGTAGTACGCACACCGGCAGTACCCGACAATGAGAATATATACTGCTATCTCCGTCAACACCACTTCACCATACAGAAACGCGCAGAGACACTCGGACTCGTCACACGGTCCTTGCAGGCTTTGTGTGTGGCTGGCACACATGGCAAGACAACAACATCAACCATACTGACACATATCCTGCATAACTCACATATAGGAGCCAACGCTTTCCTCGGAGGAATCTCACAAAACTATGGGACAAACCTGCTCATTGACCAACAGAGCAAGTATGTGGTGGTTGAAGCGGACGAATACGACCGCTCCTTCCTTCATCTCTCACCGTACATCTCTGTCATCACTGCAGTCGAACCGGACCACTTGGATATATATGGCACACCACTGTCATACATGGATAGTTTCGTCCAATATGCCTCACTTGTCCAACAGGCGTTAGTAGTCAAGAAGAGTGTGCTCGAGGCTATACCCGCTATCGGGACAACAGGAGTACCACATACGTATTCCTACGCCATAAACGAACCGGCAGACTTCTATGCTGACCATATACGTGTTTCCAACGGACAGATACTTTTTGACTTCCACACACCGGACACCACTCTCACAAACCTACAACTGGGGGTACCCGTCTGGGTAAACATAGAGAACAGCGTAGCCGCCATGGCTGTAGCATACATAGTGGGGGCTACCGACGAGGAACTACGGACGGGACTATCTACCTTCAACGGAGTGTACCGACGATTCAACATACACGTCAATACACCACAAGTCGCTTATATCGACGACTATGCACACCACCCTACGGAACTGAAGGCATGCATACAATCCGTGCGACAACTGTATCCCCACAGACACCTGATAGGTATCTTCCAACCACACCTCTACACACGCACACGAGACTTCGCCGACGACTTCGCACAGGTACTTAGCGACTTGGACGAGGTGATACTACTACCCATATACCCGGCACGGGAACAACCTATCACCGGAGTGAACAGCGAACTGCTGTTAGGGAAGATAACGGCACCAAAAGCACTCGTCACCAAAGACCAACTCATACCACACCTGCGAAAACGTGTACACGAATGCTCCGCACAACAGCAGCCATGTGCTGTATTGTCCGTGGGAGCAGGAGATATAGACAGACTGGTTCCAGCCATCACCCAAGCATTCTCCCAATGACACCTAAAGTTCGTTCCATACTGTTCTCCGTCTGCGCTGCGATAATAGCAACTTATGTAGTGGCAGCAATGGTGTGGGTGTCTGTACAACCCAACGAACAACCATGCCAGCATGTCTGTCTGCAGATAACCGATAGTGCCAAACGACAGTTCGTCTCCTCCGAAGAACTACGTAACTACATCAATATCGCAGGACTAAACCCCATAGGACAAACGATGGAACAGATCAGTTGTCAGAATATCGAACAGCGACTGATAACACATAACATGGTACGGACGGCACAATGCTACAAATCTCCTCACAACGACATATACATACGTATCACACAACGTGTACCTGTGCTCTATGTCGCCTCCAACGATGGATGCTACTATGTGGACAGCGATAGGAAAGTGATGCCTGTCTGTTCCACTATACATGTCTCTGTCCCGACATTCGAGGGTGCTATCAGCCAACGCGCTGCTACACACGAATACTACGACTTCGCACAATGGCTGACAAACAACAGATATTGGGGAACTAAGATATCCAAAGTGCAAGTAAAGACACCAAAGGATATCGTACTCATACAACAGGAACCCTATGCTCGTATCTTACTCGGCACACTCGACAGATATCAGGAGAAAATGAACAAACTGCGCAAACTGTATATCGATGGATTCGAACAGATGGACGAACCACACCGAAAATATACAGAGTATGACTTAAGATACAACGGACAGGTAGTAGCACGTTACTAACACGAATATCATCACTATGGCGAAACAAAAAAAACAAATCTTTCAGTCCAGACCACTCATAGCCTTTGACTTGGGAGGAGACTCTATACGGGCAATGGCGGCAGAGTACACTAACGAAGGATTGTTACGGGTCTTAGGAGTGGAAAACTCAAACCTCAAACAATGCGTAGAGAGAGGCATCATAACGAGCACCGGTGATGCAGGATATATTATCAACGAGACACTCAAGAAACTCGCCAACCGTATCCGGGAGAAAGAGTTACCGTCTGTCTTTGTCTGCTTGGGAGGAAAGACAATGCAAATAACAGAAGTGTCTGCACGCCGTGACCAGGTACGCAAGAGAGAAGTGACAGAAGTACTGCTCGATGATATGGAGAGAGAATGCAAGGAGAAGATAGAACAAAAGAACCCTAACGTCGCCGTGCTTGACCTCATCCCTACATTCTACGTGTTGGACGGGGAAGAACAAGAAGAGACACCGGAGACATACCAACGGGCAGCACTCGTCGAAGGACACTACACAGCCTTCGTCGGACAACAAGAACTGGAAACGAAAGTCAAAAAGAGTTTCCAACAGGCAACCAAATACATAGAACACGCGTATGTCAGACCCGATGCGCTTTTCTGCGCACTGACCGAAGAGGACGACCCACAACGTGGATGCGCCATCATCGACATGGGCGCACACACCACAACACTGTCAATATACAAAGGCAATCAGTACCTATATACCAAAGTCATACCGCAAGGGGGATATGACATCACAATGGATATAGCACGGAAAGGGACGACATTACCGTTCGCAGAGAAACTGAAATGCGAATATGGAATGGCCATGCCGCAACTCATATCCACCAACTGCCGGTATAAAGTGGGAACGACAGACCCTGCACAACGAGAGATGGTTATCACGACAGAGGAACTGGCACAAACGATTTATACACGATTAGAGGAGATGATGACCCCACTACTCGATACTGTCAATGCATATAGCGACCGTATAGGAATACTATATATCACCGGTGGTGCATCGATGTTACAAGGAATACTCGACTACATAGAGACTAAGGTCACAATACCGGTCCTCTATGGCTCACATGCGAGATACCTGACTATCGACACACCGGATGAGATGTGTTATCCCAACTACTCTTCACTCATTGGCACACTACTGCTCGGAGCACACTACAGACAGACACACCCACAGCCAATAGTTGACAACGGGAAATTCAAGGAGATGCTGAACGACCTGGCAAACAAAACAATCAGCATGTTTACAGATAGTTATTAACGAACTTTTTCCAATACGATTATGAACGATACATATGACGTTATCAACACCATCGAAGGACTCGATATCACTTCCGATGCCATTATCAAAGTCATGGGAGTAGGCGGAGGCGGATGCAACTCAGTAAACTACCTGTACAAACAGGGTATCAAAGACGTTACTTTCCTCGTCTGCAACACAGACAGACAAGCACTCGGACGTAGTAGCGTTCCCGCTAAACTGCAACTCGGACCGGGACTCGGAGCAGGAGGTAAACCTGAAGTTGCACAAGGGTTCGCAGAGCAAAACAAAGACCGGATACGCGAAGCACTCGACGATGGGACAAAGATGCTCTTCCTTACAGCAGGTATGGGAGGAGGGACGGGAACAGGAGCCTCGTCTATCGTCGCATCGGTAGCCAAAGAGATGGGAATACTCACTGTAGGGATCGTCACCATACCGTTCGAGTTCGAAGGGACAAAGAAGATACAAAAAGCCATGATTGGAGTCATGCAACTGGCAGAACAGGTGGACGCATTACTCGTGATCAACAACGAGAAACTGCGGGACATTTACCCGGACCTCAATATGTTGAACGCTTTCTCCAAATCCGATGATGTCGTTGCAAACGCAGCAAGAGCCATTGCCGAGATAATTACGGTACCGGGATACATCAACACCGACTTCGCCGATGTGTACAACACACTCAAAGATGGCAAAGTGGCAATCATGAGCGTAGGACGTGCCGCCGGAGAGAATCGTATATCACACGCCATCAACGAAGCACTACACTCACCACTCATCAACAGCGACGTCAAAGGAGCCAACAGAGTGCTACTGCAACTATACTGCTCTACGGAACATGCTATCATTATGTCCGAAATAGACCAGATACACCAATTCGTCAACGCTATTGGCGAAGATGTGGAAGTACAATGGGGCATATCGGTGGACGAGACACTCGAAGAAGAAGTGCGTGTCACCATCATCGCTACAGGATACGAGATGACGGACATCCCCGAACTGAGTACCATAGAGGATGCCATCGAGAAATACTATGGGAAAGACAAAGAAACAAAGAAACCTGAGGAAACGCCACAACCCATAGAACAAACACCTGCAGACACACCACAACCCGCAAAAGACAACGAAGGACAAGAGATAGTTATTCATATCGGCAACGATACTCCCGATACCAAAGTGTCACCTGCCACTTCTCTGGGTACACAACAACGCGCCAACAACAGAGAGAGCAGAAGCGGATTTGCTGATTGGATGAGAGGGAAACGCAGATAAACATAGAAAAAACAACACAGATATGGAACAACAAAAAGACATGAACCTATTCGACTTGTGCAAAGCCTGCATTCTCGCAATAGGAAGAGGCATCAAATGGCTGATATACCGATTAGGAGATGCACTGCGACTCTCCTTCAGAAAATGGTGGATAGTGCTGATATGCATTATACTCGCTATCGCTGCCAGCATATACTATACACGGCCTGACAACCGTATATACGAAGCCAATGCTATCGCTACACTCAACGGAGTAACAACAGACGTGGTACGCAACGAGTTCTTGGCTATTGGACAAATGGCACCATGGTTGGGAGAACAAAATATGGTACAGATGTTAGGTTTGGAACCGGAAGTGGCACGTAGCATTCGAGCCGTCAATACCTTTGATGTGATAGACTGCCTGAAAGACAGTATAGTCGATTTTGTGGACTATAAGAACCGGGTAACACGGACAGATACTATGTACGTACACCTGCCACACAACATAGCACTTCAGTTCTGGACAACACAACCACAATATGTCCCACAAATAGAAGAGGCTATACTCAACTACCTCAACACCAGACCGTACCTGCAAAACAAGTATAATGCCTTCTGTGCCAACCTCGAACGCAATGCACTGTTCCACCAGGACCAAATAGAGAAATTAGACAGCCTGACATCACTGTTCTACTTTGCCGAGATGCCTTCACAGGAGATACTCCTCGACCGGAAAGCAACAGGAATGATTGTCGGACGTAGAGAGATAAAACTGTTCCTGGAAGACATATACGATGAGATGAAGGTGAAAGAAAAAGTCGATGAACGACTCGCCGTATGCACGGCACCTGTCGTGCTACAATCACATTTCATCATAAAAGCACGACCCGTCAATCCCCCCGTCAAGTGTGCTATCATCGCCATACTGCTCGGATGGATAGTGGGGCTTATAGTAGGGGCATTGGTAGAGAACAGAAAAAATATACTACACTGGCTACAGACCAAATAATGCAACCCAATAGGTTTTCACGATATGGAAGAGCACTTCTCGAGGTGCTCTTCCCGACGTGTTGCCCTGCTTGTGGAAACAAACTGCTACCCCACGAAGACACCATCTGCGATGACTGCATTCGGACTTTCCCTACAACAGAACATGCTACACTTCCTAACAATGGAGTAGATATGCTGTTCCATGAGTTGATAAAGAAAGACGGACATGTCGTCCATTATCAACAGGGAGCCGCCTTCGCCTATTATAACAGACAACGAGGACGGCTATTTAGGCAACTCATCGAGAAAGGCAAATTTGGATTGAGACCTCGACCTGAGATATTCCAGCAACTGGGTAAAATAGCAGCCTGTGACTATATCAACTCTGACTTATACGAGGATATTGATATCCTTGTACCCGTCCCGCTACACCCAAGGCGGCTGCGTCAGCGGGGGTTCAACCAAGCAGAACAGATATGCATCGGCATACAGGCTGTCACACATATCCCCATCGACACACAACACCTGCTTCGTATTCGAAACAACCCACACCAATCACACACACTGTTTGACAAACGGATGCAGAACGCGCAGAACCTGTTCCATGTCACACACCCGGAAGAGTGGAAAGGCAAACATATACTACTCATTGATGACATCATCACTTCAGGGGCTACACTGTTCGAGTGTATGAAAGCAATAACGCCTATCCGTAAAGTACAGATAAGCGTTTTTGCCTTAGGATGGGCGCACAACTGACGCCACATATTCTCCTGTGTATGTCAACGAACAGCGCGTTTCTTCTTGACGATAGCACGCACAATGAAATAGACAACCACTACGCCCAACAGCACGATGATACCGATACTCAGTTCATGACTGTATTGATGTATCAAATCCATCTGACCATGAGCTATATAACCTAACAAAGCCAACACCACATTCCATAGGAACGCCCCAAGAAAAGTATATAGGGAAAACTGACCAAAATGCATCTTTGCCAAACCTGCAGGGATACTGATCAGTTGGCGTATTCCAGGTATCAAACGACCCACAAAAGTGGAGACCTTGCCATGGTCATTAAAATAGTCTTCTGCTTTCTTTATCTTCTCCGATGATAATAACAATAAATGACCTACCCTGCTGTCCGCAAAAGCATAGATAATAGGACGACCCAACACAACAGCCAGAACATAGTTGATGATAGCACCTAACATGGCACCTATCGTACCAAACAGCACCACCAATAACACATTCAATGGATAACTGTCTGTCGCGTATAGACTGCTCTCCGGATTACCGGCGACGTACGCAGCAGGAGGGACAACCACCTCGCTCGGGAACGGAATAAACGAAGACTCTATCGTCATCAATGCAATGATACTGCCATAGTTCATGTTGTCCGAGTACCAATTCTCCACACGCTCTATCATACTCAGACTACGAACGTCACCCACACTATCTACCTCCGACACCGACTGTGCAAAAGCACTGATACCCGGTGCCATAACAACCAACAAACACAATAATCTCTTTCTCATAAGTCCTTACTCTTTGTTCTTTATTCCTGATTTTTCACTCTTATCTCACATCGCTCAAGTTTCTATACTTGCTTGTATATGCTCCGAATTCCCCCTCTGGAGTGAAAGATGAGATCTCCCAATTAAAAATTAAACATTAAAAATTACACATTCCCCTTAACTGGGGACGCGGGCGCCTCGCCTGCGGTCAAGTCGCCAGACTTGCCTGTATATGCTCTGAATTCCCCCTCTGGAGTGAAAGATGAGATCTCCCAATTAAAAATTAAACATTAAAAATTACACATTCCCCTTAACTGGGGACGCGGGCGCCTCGCCTGCGGTCAAGTCGCCAGACTTGCCTGTATATGCTCTGAATTCCCCCTCTGGAGTGAAAGATGAGATCTCCCAATTAAAAATTAAACATTAAAAATTACACATTCCCCCCCACTGGGGACGCGGGCGCCTCGTACTCCCCCCATACACAACTCCTCCAAACCTTTAGTGGTTTGGAGGAGTCCTTTATCACATCTCCCACTGTTCCAAAGTGGCAGTCAACTCATCAAATGTCTTTGCTTTACTCTTGCTGCGCACTTCCTCTATCTGTGCATTTACTGCAGCATCATAGGTCTCAGCAGCCACATTGCGTATCACACCTAAAGCCACAGGCAATTCACTCTCCATATCGGCATTGTGCACATCGGTCACTTTCTCTTGACCCATCAAAGCCAACATCCTGTGCAACGTCGGATCTTCTGTGGTAGCATCATGAACCAATACACGGACATCATCAGCGGCAACGACAATCAGATGAGGCAATAAACCTCCACTATAGTCTAAAGCAAGACCTTTATCTCTATCCTTGCCGAATAGCATCTTCTCACCATGCTTCAACACTATACTATGCTCTGCACGCGTTTCTCTGTCTGCTATCCAGGCATGTGTGCCGTTATTAAAAATAACACAGTTGACCAAACACTCAACTACACTCGCACCCTTATGCTGCTGCGCCTCCACCAAACAATCTACAGTGGTCGGCATATCGACATCCAAGGTACGGGCAAAGAACGTGCCGCGCGCACCCAACACCAATTCTGCAGGAATAAAAGGACGCTCAACCGTTCCAAAAGGACTGGACTTACTGACAAACCCTTTGGGAGAAGTAGGAGAGTACTGACCCTTCGTCAACCCATAGATACGATTATTGAAAACACAGATATTCAGATCCACATTCCTACGTATCTCATGGATGAAGTGGTTACCACCTATGGCAAAACAATCGCCATCACCTGATGTCTGCCACACGGTCAGTTCTGGATGACTGGTCTTGACACCTGTAGCCACAGCACCACCACGACCATGAATAGTGTTGAAACCGTATGTGTTCAGGTAGTGAGGCATTCGGCTCGAACAACCAATGCCCGATACCACCACCGTATCTTTAGTTGCTATACCTATCTGAGCCATCGCTTTCTGCATGGCAGCACATATAGCATGGTCGCCACAACCAGGGCAGAAACGTACATATTGATCACTCTTAAATTGACTTGCTTCCATATTACCTGATTATTTATTGGTTAAACCATTGATATATTCGACTATACGCTCCACCGCAAAAGGTTGTGCCGTCATCTCATTATATTGTAATAACTCGATACCGGATACCTGCGAACGCAGGTAAGATGCGAACTGCCCACTGTTCAACTCACACACTACGATACGCTTGTAACCTCTTAATACCTCCTCTGTATTCTTTGGCAACGGACGGATATAATTGAAGTGTGCTAAAGCACAGCCTAACTCGTTCGCAGCGGCATGCAGATGTCCTTCGGTCGAGCCCCAGCCAACTAACAGCGTGTCACTGTCCACGTTACCTTGCACCTTCAAGACAGGAATCTTATCTACCACCTGATCTATTTTGGCTTGACGGGCACGAACCATACGCTCGTGGTTCTCCGGATTTGTGGATATGCTACCCCTCATCGCATCACGCTCCAAACCTATGTTACGATGCTCGTAACCCTCCATACCGGGATACGCCCAATAACGGATATTATTCGCATCACGCAATGCCGGATTATACTTGCCTCTCAACTCCTCAGGCACACCCTGTGGATGAATAGCAGGCAGATCACTCAACGTAGGGATTCTCCACAAACCTGTACCATTAGCCAAGTATGTGTCTGTCATCAGAATGACCGGAGTCATATTCTCCAATGCTATCTTACATGCCTGATAAGCAAACTCAAAACAGTTGGCTGAGGTTGAGGCTGCCAGCACGACAACAGGACACTCTCCATTACGACCGTATAGAGCCTGTAACAAATCCGTCTGCTCTGTCTTGGTCGGCAGACCTGTACTCGGACCACCACGCTGTACGTCTATCACCACCAAAGGCAACTCTGCCATCACGGCTAAACCTATAGCCTCCGACTTCAGACTCAGACCGGGTCCCGAAGTACTCGTAGCGGCTAAGTCACCTGCGAAACTGGCACCTATAGCCGTACATACACCCGCTATCTCATCTTCTGCCTGCACGACCATCACACCCATATCCTTGCGAGCAGCCAACTCATGCATGATATCGGTGGCAGGAGTGATGGGATAAGAACCTAAGAACAAACGCTTGCCACACTTCTCCGCCGCAGCTATCAAACCCCAAGCAGTGGCCTTATTGCCGGCAATAGAAGTATATGTACCATGAGGCAGATCCTCTGCTTTCTCTACATTGACCGTTTGAATGTTCAACGCTAAGTTATTCCCATAGTTGAAACCATCTGTCAATACCTTGACATTAGGTGCTATCAACTGAGGTTTCTTCTTGAACTTACCCTCTAAGAAATGTATAGCCTTGTCTATCGGACGATTAAACAACCAGCACACAACGCCCAACGCAAACATATTGCGTGACTTCAGTATCGCCTTATTGTCAAGACCGGACTCCTTCAGACTTTCCTTGGTCAGCGAAGTTAGAGCCACAGGCACAATCTGTACACTCTCCGGGATACCTAACTCTGTGAATGGATTATCCGTCTTGTACAACGCTTTCTCCAAATCTTTTGGCGTAAAAGAGTCCGTGTCAACCAACACCACAGCATCTTTCTTGTACATCGAAGTGCCGGCCTCCCATTTTGCACCCGCCTGATTGAACTTAGAACCTAACGTACACACCTTCAGCGCAGCAGCATTCATAGCCACTATCACATCAGCCGCATCACCCGGAGTATAGACTCCGGAACCTAAGTTTACTTGGAAACCACTCACACCGCCTAACGTTCCCTGAGGAGCACGTATCTCGGCTGGAAAATCAGGAAGAGTGCTAATCTCATTACCTAATATAGCACTCAACGAGGAGAACATCGTGCCTGTCAACTGCATGCCGTCTCCCGAGTCGCCGCAAAAGCGGACCACTACATTTTGTTTTTGCATAATATGTTTTATTTAAGGCGCAGAACGGCGTGTCAGCCGCTGCTCAAAATTCGCCGCAAAGGTACTCCTTTTATTCTAATCCCACAACAAGAACACCATTTTGCAAAAGACCTCTTAAAAAAAGCAGAGCAACCGGTTTGGGAATCTATACTCTACCCTATAACAACTAACTCAACTAAAACAACTACTCTCAATTTTCAACATTCAACTCTCAACTAAAAAACCACTCTCAACTTATCTCCCACTGTGACTTTATGTTGGTTATAGCACAATGTACATAAAGTACCGGTATAGTTTTTTGCCGATAGTACCTGTGAAATGGAACAAGATAGCACTGATTTTACCTGTGAAATAAAACAAAAACACGCTGATTTTACCTGTGAAATGAAACAAAATAGTTGTGTCGCTATTACATAACTAAAAAGAAATCAGTAATTTTGCCGAATCGAACTACAAAGCCCGTGAGATGGGCGAAGCATTGCGCACATTGGAACGCACCTACTTACTGGAACTGACTTACCCTATAACATCGTGCGAACTACCTGCTATACAAGAGCATCGCCGGAAACCTAAACTGTTTTGACACCCAGTTCGACGGCAGAATTGGATTTTGTGTATATGCATCAAGGGAAAGTGATACCCATTGAGGTGAAGGCAGGACATAATGCACACCTCAAATCGCTGCAGATGTTTATGGATGGCACTGACCATCATACTGCTGTGCGTGTGTGGGCGCAACCGATGCAGGTGGACGAGGTGAAAACGCCGCAGGGTAAGTCATTCCGTTTGCTCAGTGTTCCCTTCTACTATGTACATATATTGGATAAGGTATTAGACAAATACGCCTGAACAGGCAAACCGATTCATTTTAAGCGACACCTTTAATGGGCGTCGCCGAAGGACACACAGCCGATGAATTTTCTTTGCTTCGTTTCTTTTGTTCATGCAAAAGAAATGAAGAACATATCGCTATGGCTTTCAACTCCTAAACTCCATAAACCATCAACTAAACAACTTCCCTCAACACTCAACTAAAAAACACTGGGGACGTGAAGCGTACGGCAGGTTGTGCGTAGCACACTGAGTGCCGGCGGGGTCCCTGCAAGCCTCTGCGCAGTGGGGTGCTCCTTGCGATACGAAATAATCGTTTGAGCCCTTGGCGAAATAAGAAGCCTGGTGGGCTGAATAGAACTCCTTATCGCCCCGCCTGCGATCGAGGAGAACACTGGGGACGCGGGCGCCATCGCCTGCGGTTATAGAACTCACTGGGGACGCGGGCGCCCCGCCTGCGGTCGGTTTGGTACAAACCGTATGACCATTCTCTGCAGGGGAGGTCTTCTGGATAACTCTTAAACTCATCAACTAAAAAACAAAACCATTTGCATATCTGTAAAATAAGTATTATCTTTGCAACGCAAAACCCACGCGAATACTTTCGTTGACGGACACAGTGGTGTCCCGAGAAAGGGGCAGGGAGGGCTTTGTATAATATGGATGCGTTTGACAACACCCCAACGCAACCGCAAGGTTGTGGTGGGGAGAGCGGAGGCACAAGTCGCCTGCTGGTATAGCAGAGCGGTATCAGCCTTTAGCGACCTTGTTGCTGAACGCGAAGCGTTTTACTAACGCTTGCAATTCGATGTTCTGAAACGTAGGAAATTTCACTAAATCATTCG
>CAVKDW010000049.1:0-12846 GCA_963655075.1 Muribaculaceae bacterium
CTGTTACCATTCTGGTTAACCTCCGGGTCCATACCCATGTAACGGGTCAGCGTGAAGAGGTTTTGTGCCGAGAAGTATGGCTGCAACTTGGTCATGCCAATCTTCTTCATCCAGTCGCCTGAGAACTCATACCCTATCGTCAGGTCTTTCAGGCGGATATAACTACCGTCCTCCACGAAGTAGTCACTAATTTTCATGTCGAAACCTGCCTTCGGTATGTCGGTCACCATACCCGGACGACGCCAGCGGTCCAAGACGCGCACCGATTGGTTCTTGGCATCGTACATACCCTCCGTCTCTATACGGCTGGCATTGAAGATATCGTTTCCATACGACCCTTGCAGCATGAAACTGATGCTCACGCCGTAGAAGCGGAAGGTGTTCGTCATACCGAACGTGAAGTCCGGGTTGGGGTCGCCGATGTAGGTACGGTCGCTGGCGGTAATCTTACCATCACCGTTGATGTCCACGTAGTTCAGTTCACCTGTCTCCGGGTCAACACCATTGGTCTTGTAGCCATAGAAAGAGCCCAACGGCATACCCGGTGTGTTGCGTACGCAGTACTCTGCCAGCACATCCGTCACCTTTGCATCGTAGTACACCTGACTCGTTGCCAGTTTCTCCAGGCGGTTCTTGTTATGCGAGATATTGAACTGCGTATCCCATTGGAAATTCTTGCGTACGAAGTTATGGCTATTAATTGTGAACTCCACACCCATATTGCTCATCTCACCCTCGTTACGTTGGATACTGCTCACTGCTGCACTACCGGCAGGCAGGCTTACCCACATCAGCATGTTACGCGTGTATTTGTAGTACCAGTCAAACGTGAAACTCAGTCTGTTATGCAGCAGTGTCCAGTCGATACCCACGTTGCTTTGTGAGGTTGTCTCCCATGTCAGGTCGGTGTTGCGCAGCGATGACTGGCTGTAGGTTGGAACGGCATGTTCCTTACCACTCACCCACCAGTTCTGGCGGTTGATGGAGTATTGCTCCAAGTAAGCGTAGTCGCCTATGCCTGCTTGGTTACCTGTCTGCCCCCAGCCGCCACGCAGTTTCAGGTCGTCTATCCATGTGACATCTTCCATGAACTGCTCTGAGGATATACGCCATGCGGCACTCACTGACGGGAAGAAGCCCCAGCGGTGACCCGGTGCGAGTTTCGAGGATCCGTCACCACGGAAGTTAGCCGAAATCAAGTAACGGCTGTCATAGTTATAACTCACCCGTGCGAAGGCTGACATGATCGCCCACTCACTTGCTGTGGTCGATGTACTTCCCGGGTCAATCTTATTCGCAGCATTCAACGTTTCTATCGTACCGTCTGCATAGTGGCTGCCATATATACCCGCCCACGTGTACATTGAGTGGGTGTACGAACTACCCGCCATAAGGTCCAGTCCGTGCTTATCCAGTTGCGTGTTGTAACTCAGCACGTTATCCCATACCGTAACCAAATCGGACGAACGGGTGTCTGTTCCCTCGCCGTACTGGTTACGTCCCCAACTGGTCTTGTCGGGGTCGAGGAAAGAGGTGTAGTTAATCATACGCAGGTCTTCCGTGAAGGTCGTCGTGAAGTTCAGCGAGTGGTTGTACTCGTCGCCGCGGTTGAACTTCTTGGTGTCGTAGAGTGTGAATACGCCCTTGCCTGTAGCCACCATACGGTGTACCTTGGTATGCTGGTTGCGATAACGCTCCATATTCTCCAGCGGGCTCGTGATATTGCTCACACCGTAGAAGTTGGTATAGTAGTGTTTCGGGTTCTCCGTATCCCAGACAGGTGCGTAGGTCGGGGTGTTGATGACAGACAGCACCAGACCGCCACGGTTAGCCCCCGTACCCGACGAGATACCTCCTTGGTTATCGCTGTACGAGTACGCCACATTGCCACCAATGTTCAGCCACTTGGTCACCTCAGCATCTACCGAAGTACGGAAGTTGTAACGCTCATATTTCGTCGTTGGAACGATACCAACCTCATTGGTGTAACCGCCGGACATGAAGTAGTTCACCTTGTCCGTGCCGCCACTTACCGACAACTGGTAGTTTTGTGTCGAACCCGTCTTGTAGGTCTCATCAAACCAGTTCGTCTCATCTTTCAGACCGTCCGGCAGCACCACATTCGAACCGAGGTCGTCCAAGTACTCCCTATATTGTTCGTAGTTCAGACTCTCCATCTTCTTTGCCACCATTGTCCAACCGCCGTACATAGAGAAGTCCACATGCACTTTCTCCTTACTGGCTTTACCTGCCTTGGTGGTAATCATTATCACACCGTTCGCTGCGCGCGAACCATAGATAGCAGCCGATGACGCATCTTTCAGGATCTGCATCGACTCGATATCGTTCGGTGCCAGGAAATCAATATCCGTCATAGGTACCCCGTCCACTACATACAGCGGGTCGTTGGATGCGTTCATGGATGTTGTACCGCGCACGCGGATGACCATGCTTGCACCCGGCTGACCGTTTGGCTTGACCACCGTGACACCTGCAGCCTTTCCCTGCATCGCTTGTGCGGCACTCGTGATAGGCACTTTCTCCAAGTCCTCCGTGCTGACCGAACTGACGGCCGTCGTCACGTCGCGCCGTTTCACTGCACCGTAGCCGATGACTACCACCTCGTCCAGTGTTTCCGCATCGTCTTTCATCACGATCGACAACTGCGTCTTGCCCTGCAACGACACTTCTTGTGTCTTCATTCCCACATAACTGAACACCAACACAGCCTTTGCGTCAGGCACACTCAACGTGAAGTTACCGTCAAAATCTGACACTGTACCATTGCCGGTACCTTTCTGCAGGACACTCGCACCGATGATTGGCTCGTTCTGTCCATCAACGATAGTTCCCGTCACTGTCACATCCGCAAATGCCAACGCACTGCAGACTAACATCAAAAACATGGAGTAAAACTTCTTTCTCATACCATTGAATTTCATTTTCATTAGACTTGAGTCTTCTTGCTCACCTAAAATCACTGCGAAGTTACTATGAGTTTACTCATAGCGCAAGTTCCTGCAACCCCAGAGTGGTATCAATATAGTATGTTATACAACATATCCTTTATAACTCACTGACTAACAACATAGTTCATATCACCTAACTATCCAAAAAAGTGGACGTAAGGGAACACCAAGCCAACACAGTTTCACCCCAAGACGCCCCATTTCCGGCTTCTGTATCCATTATCTTTCAGCACAAAACATGCTCCTATTATTTGCATATCCCGTTTCATTTCACTAACTTTGCCACTGATTTATCAACCACACTCATCACCACAGCCATGAGACATACCGCCACCGCACAACGTATCTTACTGATATTCACCTGTTTGTTTCTTTTTGCAGGTACCATTCTCTCTCCTGTCAGTGCCCGCACCCTGAGCGTCACCGACTCTCTACTGCGTGTCTTAGACCGCGAGATAGCACAGTCTGACCAGTATATCGCCAAGCGTGTAGAGCATATCAATACTCTCAAGGTCCGATATGCCGACGCCCCGTCTGCCGATCTCGCTTTCGCTATCGCGGAACTCTACGCCCCTTATCAGTGCGACTCCGCCATGCGCTACTACACCCTTGCCGAGGTCATCAGCCCCGTTCCTGTCCCCGACCATATCAAGACAGGTCTCGAGTACTGCCGTCAACGCATGTATGGTGGTGAGTCGATATATACTCTTAACTATCGGGGGATTATCCCGCCACCCGAAAACACACATGAGTATGCCTTCTATGCATATGAATTGTCCGAGAAAGCGCGTGCCAATCGACAAAACGATCTCCGCAAGGAGTGGCTCATCCGCTCTGCTTTAGCCGATGTCCGTTGCGGTATCACCGACAATGCCTCCAGTTGGATGCTTGCCGAGATGATCTATGACGACGGCAACGGCGACCTCGACCGTGCGTACCGCTATGTCCAGTACTCTATGGAGAACGCCGCTATCTTCAACGGACGACTGCGCTTCATGCAGATAAACAAAGTGTCGAAGATCATCGGTCAGGCACACGAACAGCAACAGCAACAGGCAGCACAGCGATTGCATATCTCAATGGGACTCATCTTGTTAGTGTTGGTCTGCACCATCATCTTAGCTATCATCGTCATCCGTCAGAACAGGCGACTGCACTCGCTCAACAAACGGATGTACCATATCAACAACACCCTCCACGAGTCCAACAATATCAAAGAGCGATATATCTCCCTCTATCTTGAAGCGTATGCCGACAATCTCCGCCGTATGTCGAAGATGGCACCGAAAGTCTCCGGTCAGACGCCTACACAGTTTCTTGAAGCCGAGATGCCGGCCTTCTACCAGCAGTTCGACACGTCGTTCTTGTCCATCTATCCGGACTTTGTGGAGGAGTTCAATGCGCTGCTGCAACCCGAGGAGCGTATCGTGCCCGGGAAAGACGGTGCGCTCAACACCGAACTGCGTATCTTCGCACTCATCCGCCTCGGCATCAACTCCAGCACACGTATCGCTACCCTACTCTGCTATAGTGCCAACACCATATATAACTATCGCGCGCGTATCAAGAACCACGCAATAGGTGACCGCGACGGCTTCGAGGAGTGCGTCAAGCGTATCGGTACGTTTACGGAGTAGGGAGGGTTGCACGTTGGTAGTTGAATATAAAAAAAGATAGTTTTTTCGGAGATTGAGGTCAGGTTAAGATCGGCTCAAGATCGGCTTATCCTCTGCTCAAGATCAGCACCTGTGTTTTTAGTTGATCTTTGATATTTGATGGTTGAAAGTTGAAAGTAGTTTATGAGTTGATGAGTGGTTGAGAGTGGAGAGTTGGGTGCAGTGGAGAGTTGCGAGTTTTTTTGTGGGACGAATAAGTATAATGGGACCAATGAGAAAGGCCGCTATGCCAAAAGACCTCTGCACCGGTGGGCTGTCATGCTGAGGCGGCTTTCGTTGAAGGCTCGCAGGGTGTGATGACGAAGCGGAGGGTTCGGGGAATAGTAAACTCGAGTTGGCAATTAGTGAATAAATTTGCATGCTTGTAAAAATTAGCGTAATTTTGCACCCAGAAACAGGTACATACGCTTTGGTGAGAGATTTGTGTTCCCATTTTACTATTATTTGTACAGAAATCAAAATAATTCATAAACCGCAATAGACATGATTTACAGTAAAGAAGTAGAAAACATGTGTCAGGTGGCCAAAGGTCCCAACCATGGTCCAGCCCCTATACCCGAAGAGGGCAAGTGGGTGAAAGCCAAGGAGATTAAAGATATCTCCGGTATGACACACGGTATCGGTTGGTGCGCTCCTCAGCAGGGTGCATGCAAGTTAAGTTTGAACGTCAAAGATGGCGTCATCGAGGAGGCTTTAGTAGAGACTATCGGTTGCTCGGGTATGACCCATTCGGCTGCTATGGCAGCAGAGATCCTGCCGGGTAAGACTATCCTCGAAGCCCTCAACACCGATCTCGTATGCGATGCTATCAACACCGCTATGCGTGAGTTGTTTCTCCAGATCGTGTACGGTCGTACCCAATCGGCTTTCTCAGAAGGCGGGTTGGCTATCGGTGCCGGTCTTGAAGACCTCGGCAAGGGTCTTGTCAGCCAGACAGGGACCCTGTTCTCTACAAAGGCCAAGGGTGCCCGTTACCTGCAACTGACCGAGGGGTATATCACCAAGCAGTTCCTCGATGAGGATAATGAGATATGTGGCTACGAGTACGTACATATGGGCAAGTTCATGGACGCTATCAAGAAAGGCGTACCTGCAGACGAGGCTCTGAAACAAGTAACCGGCACCTATGGTCGCACGACCAAGGAGCAAGGCGCAGTTAAATCTATTGACCCAAGAAAGGAGTAATACTATGATACGTCCAGTTCAATTTGAATCACAAGACCGCCGCGAGAAACAGATTCTTGCTGCACTCAACGCTAACGGTATCGCTTCTATCGAAGAGGCTAACCAGATCTGCGAGCAATATGGGCTTGATCCTTATCAGACCTGCGAAGACACGCAGCGTATCTGTTTCGAGAACGCCAAGTGGGCTTACGTGGTGGGTAGTGCTATCGCCCTGAAGAAAGGTTGCAAGAATGCCGCCGATGCTGCTGAGGCTATCGGTATCGGGCTGCAGTCGTTTTGTATCCCCGGTTCCGTAGCCGATGACCGTAAGGTAGGTATGGGGCACGGCAATCTCGCCGCTCGTCTGCTCCGCGAGGAGACGGAGTGTTTTGCTTTTTTGGCAGGTCACGAGAGTTTCGCTGCTGCCGAGGGGGCTATCAAGATTGCCGAGATGGCGAACAAGGTCCGTCAGAAGCCTCTGCGTATCATCCTGAACGGTTTAGGCAAAGACGCTGCTATGATTATCAGCCGTATCAACGGATTTACTTATGTGCAGACGCAGTTCGACTACTACACGGGCGAGTTGAAGATTGTCAAGACCAAAGCCTACAGTAATGGTCCGCGTGCCAAGGTGAACTGCTATGGTGCTGACGATGTACGTGAGGGTGTGGCTATCATGTGGCACGAGAACGTAGATGTATCCATCACGGGTAACTCTACCAACCCGACACGTTTCCAACACCCCGTAGCCGGTACTTACAAGAAAGAGCGTATCCTTGCCGGTAAGCCTTATTTCTCGGTAGCATCCGGTGGAGGTACAGGTCGTACGTTGCACCCCGATAACATGGCAGCCGGTCCTGCTTCGTATGGTATGACCGACACCATGGGTCGTATGCACAGTGACGCTCAGTTCGCCGGTTCGTCTTCCGTTCCTGCGCACGTAGAGATGATGGGCTTCCTGGGTATCGGTAACAACCCGATGGTTGGTTGCACCGTTGCCTGCGCTGTCAATGTGGCATTAGCACTGAACAAGTAAATTGTTACAATAAGCAGACAGACGGAGGTCACGCATGTGAGTCTCCGTCTGTTTTGTTATGTCACAGCCTTAGTGTGATGACACTGATTCCGTGGCAAAAGTAACATAGTGTCCATCCCCTATTTGCACAATCCGATAAATATATGTATCTTTGCCGAAAATCTTAACATCAGAACAACATGGATATTCTCTTTGCTTTTATTGCGGGATTCGTTCTCATGGGCGTCATAGCAGGTGTGTTACTCTATCGGAGCGTCCGCCGTTACAACACGTTATCAGGTCAACAACAGATGTGGATAGCAGAGAAAGCGACTCTGCAGACGCAGCTCACTACAGCCCAAGAGACTATCACCTCTGTCAAGGAGCAGGCTCAGAAAGAGGATGAGCAGCGCAAGCAGGCTTTCCAGACTGAGTTGCAGTTAGCACGAGAGACGATGAAGACACAGTTCGAGAAAGAGATGCAAGAGCGCACGCAGACGCTCAAGCAAGCCAATGCAGAGCAGATGGCGCAGGTGGTCGAGCCCCTTAGGAGAGAATTGGATATGCTGCGACAACTCGTGCATCAGAGTAAAGAAAGCAGCGATAAGAACACCGCCTCGTTGGCACAAAGTATCAAGGATATCTTCGAGCATGACAAGGAGCGTGACAAGACGACACAGACATTAGCTGATGCGCTGAAGAACAGGGGGAAGGTACAAGGCGACTGGGGGGAGCAGGTCTTGGCAAACATCTTACGAGATAGCGGACTGAGGGAAGGCGAGGAGTTCTTCACACAAGACAATGTCAAAGACGAGCAAGGCAACAACCTCCGTCCGGACGTCATCGTCAAAGGCGCAGACGGGACACGTATCATCATTGATAGCAAAGTATCCCTGTCCGCTTATTCTGACTACGTGGGAGCGGAGAATGAAGAAGAGAGGCGCAGTGCCATTAAAGCCAACTACGAATCCATATGGAGGCACGTAGAAGAACTGTCCAATAAGAACTATGTCCGGTTGGTGGGTAACGCCGTACCTATTGTCTTGATGTTTGTACCCAACGAGGGCAGTTATATCTTAGCCATGAACCATGATGCACGTCTTGGGTCAAAAGCCTACCAGAAAGGTGTGCTTATCATCAACCCAACCAACCTAATGGTCGTTCTACGACTTATCTTCATGACATGGCAGAACACGAAACAAGAGAAGAACTATGAGGCTATACGCCGCATAGCGGGAGGGATATATGAGAAGTACTCTATTTTTGCAGATAGTTATATTGCTTTAGGGAACCAGCTTACTACACTACGCAACACCTACGACAAGGGGATAACCCAACTGCGAGAGGGACGGGGGAACCTGTCCGGACGCATAGAGGAGTTGTTGCGATACGGAGTGCAGAGTAACAAGCAGATACCTGAACCGTTGCAGTCATTAACTGCGGAAGAAGAGCATAGATAAGTGTTCTCCATGGGTCGATAAAATTATCTCATTTTATTTTCGAGAGTTGCTTGCTGTTGTATTTTTTCGTATCTTTGCGCCCGAATTATGGATAAGATACGCAACTTTTGTATTATCGCACATATCGATCACGGCAAGAGTACTTTAGCCGACAGATTGCTTGAGATTACTCAGACTATTGACCAACGCATGATGGAGAACCAGGTGTTGGATGATATGGATCTGGAGAAAGAGCGTGGCATCACTATCAAGAGCCATGCCATCCAGATGCAGTATAAGGGTTACACTCTTAACTTGATAGATACTCCGGGGCATGTTGATTTCTCATACGAGGTAAGCCGTTCTATAGCGGCCTGCGAGGGGGCTCTGTTAGTGGTGGACGCTTCGCAGGGAGTACAGGCACAAACCATCAGTAACCTATATATGGCGTTAGAGCATGATTTGGAGATTATTCCCATCATGAACAAATGCGATATGGATTCGGCTATGCCTGACATGGTTGAAGATGAGATTATCGAGTTGTTAGGGTGCAAGCGCGAGGATATACTACGCTGTTCAGCCAAGACAGGTGAGGGGGTGCCTGCCATATTGGATGCTATTGTGGAGCGCATTCCTGCCCCTGTCGGGGATCCTGAGGCACCGCTACAGTGCTTGGTCTTTGATTCTGTATTTAATTCTTTCCGCGGTATCATCGCCTATTTCAAGGTGGTCAACGGGACAATGCGCACAGGAGACAGAGTGCGCTTCTTCAATACAGGGAAAGAATATGATGCAGATGAGATAGGTGTATTGAAATTAGATATGCAGCCTACGCAGGTCATCTCTGCGGGGAACGTAGGGTATATCATCTCCGGTATCAAGACATCTGTTGAGGTGAAAGTGGGTGATACCATCACTCACGTGGCTTGTCCGTGCGATAAGGCTATCGCAGGTTTTGAGGAAGCCAAGCCGATGGTTTTTGCCGGTGTATATCCTATCGAGGCAGAGGACTATGAAGATCTGCGTGCCTCGTTAGAGAAGTTGCAACTGAATGATGCTGCTCTGACCTTCTCACCCGAGTCGTCTGTAGCCTTAGGTTTTGGCTTCCGTTGCGGGTTCTTGGGATTGCTTCACATGGAGATCGTGCAGGAGCGTTTAGACCGTGAGTTTGATATGGACGTGATAACCACCGTTCCAAACGTCAGTTACAACGTCTATACCAAAGATGGAGCAATGATGGAAGTGCATAACCCCGCAGGTATGCCAGACCTGACGTTGATAGACCATATAGAGGAGCCGTATATACGCGCGAGCATCATCACCACCAGTACTTTTATTGGTCCTATCATGACCTTGTGTTTAGGCAAACGTGGCGAGTTAGTGAAGCAAGAATACATATCCGGTAATCGTATGGAGTTGCTGTTTGACATGCCATTGGGTGAGATTGTGATTGACTTCTATGACAAGTTGAAGAGCATATCCAAAGGCTATGCTTCGTTTGATTGGCATCAGAATGGTTTCCGTCCGTCTAATCTTGTTAAGTTGGATATCCTGCTCAATGGCGAACAGGTAGATGCCTTGTCCACACTGACGCACCGTGATAATGCACAAGACTTTGGTCGCAGGATGTGCGAGAAACTAAAAGAGTTGCTGCCCCGCCAACAGTTCGACATAGCCATTCAAGCGGCTATAGGTGCTAAAATCATTGCACGAGAGACGGTAAAACAGGTTCGCAAGGATGTGTTAGCAAAGTGCTATGGTGGGGATGTGAGTCGTAAGCGTAAACTCTTGGAGAAACAGAAAAGGGGCAAGAAACGTATGAAGCAGATTGGTAACGTAGAGGTACCACAGAAGGCGTTCCTTGCTGTCTTGAAGTTAGATTAGCCTATCCTGCACACCGGACAAAGAGTAATGAGTAGATATTCTGTTCGAATCCATAATATAACAGTCATAAAATAAAACCTTACATGGAACAGTTTGTTCATAGCGCATGGAGCATGATTCCTTTTGGTCTGATGCTACTGACGATTGCTATTAGTCCACTAATAGCAGAAAAGTTCTGGGACAAGAATGTCAACAAACTGATTGTTTCGTTGTTCTTGAGTGTTCCTACTGCTGTATGCCTAATCATCGGTGGTATGACATCTGAATTAGAGCATCAGTTGTTCTTCGACTACGTCCCATTTATTGTCCTTCTATTATCCTTATTCGTTATTACCGGCGGCATTCACTTATCCGGTGACATAAAAGCCAAGCCGTGGGTAAATACTGCCTTCTTAGCCACCGGATGGGTATTGTCAAGCATCATGGGGACGACAGGTGCTGCAATGTTGTTGATACGCCCCGTCTTGACCACCAACAGACAACGTAAGTATGTGACTCATACTGTGTTGTTCTTTATTGCATTGGTGGCGAATTGTGGTGGTTTATTGACGCCTTTAGGTGATCCTCCCTTGTTTATGTTGTTCTTAAGAGGAGCCCCATTCACATGGTTTCTACACCTGTTACCAGAATGGTTTTTTACCGGTGCGTTGTTATTGCTGATATACTTCTGCATGGACACGTATTACTACCGTAAGGAACATTGGACGGTTTTGTCCGCTGACTCACGTGAATACGTCAAGTTGGGTATAACCGGTAAAATCAACCTGTTATACCTGTTAGGTGTTATCTTGAGTGTCGCTTTCATCAATGAAGGCACTATACCTGCCATGGGCGAAGCGGATGCTGCCTTGTGGCTCAAATACTTACGTGAGATAGTGTTACTGTCGCTGACAGGGCTCAGTCTGTACACCACATCGAAGAAGGTTCGTTATACCGAGAATAACTTCAGTTGGGGACCTATTGTGGAAGTAGCGGTTCTCTTCCTGGGTATTTTTACCACGATGACACCGGCATTGGCATACCTACGTGAGAACGCAGCCACTCTCGGGTTATCACAGGTATGGCATTTCTATTATGCTACAGGTGCTTTATCCAGTTTCTTGGATAATACTCCCACTGCTGTGGCTTTCTATTCTGTGGCTCAGGGATTGCCAGCAGAACAATTGGCTTCTTTCGGGACAACCATGGTAGCCGGCATACCAGAGATATTGTTAGAGGCCATCGCATTAGGTTCTGTGATGTTTGGTTCAATGACCTATATCGGTAACGGACCTAACTTTATGGTCAAGGCAATAGCAGAGGAGCGAGGAATAAAAATGCCATCATTCTTTGGTTATATGATACGTTTCTCTTTGATTATCCTATTACCAGTTTATATATTAGTGCAGTTGATATTCCTATAAAAATTAACACGGCGGCTATGTATGTTGTAGGCATATATAGTCGTCGTTAAACCCATATTACTATGAGTCTATTTGAACAAATCAGTGCTGATATTCAGCAGGCTATGTTGGCTAAAGACCGTGTCTCATTAGATGCGTTGCGTGGTATCAAAAAAGAGTTTTTAGAGGCAAAGACCGCCAAAGGCAGTGATGGTGAGTTGCACGATGATCGAGCACTACAGATACTACAAAAGATGGTGAAGCAGCGTAAAGAGTCTGCTCAGATGTATCGTGATGCTAATCGTGCAGAGTTGGCCGATGAGGAAATGGCACAATGCGCTGTCATTGAGAAGTATCTACCAGCCATGATGTCAGATGAAGAGTTGCGTTCGACATTACAGACCATCATTACTCAGGTAGGGGCGAACGGACCTCAAGACATGGGTAAGGTCATGGGAGTTGCCACAAAGCAATTAGCGGGGCGTGCCGAAGGTAAGGCTATAAGCACCATGGTTCGTGAGTTGTTGGTCAGGTAGTTAGAGGCTTTATTTGAGGTACCATTGGTAGAAAAATCATAAAAAACATACGTTTATTTGCGTATGTGAGAATTTCATAGTACTTTTGCACCCGCTTTTAGCGGAAAGCCCAGATGGCGGAATCGGTAGACGCGCTGGTCTCAAACACCAGTAGGTTCACCCCTGTGCCGGTTCGACCCCGGCTCTGGGTACCATGAAACTACTTGACAGTTGTTGAGTAGTTTTTAGTGGAGAGAATAAGGTTAGACGTTTTGCTCGCATAGGGAGTGACGTATGACACAAGTAGAACTATAAAAAGGTCAGGCGACAGACTTAAACAGCCGCTATCACTCAGAACAAGCCAAATGCTTGGAGAGGCAAAAGAGAAGGAGGTGTATGCGATGATTATTGTACCTGTGAAAGAAGGAGAAAACATTGAGCGTGCCATTAAGAAGTTCAAACGCAAGTTTGACAAGACGGGAGTCGTAAAAGAATTACGCCGTCGTCAGCAATTTGAAAAGCCGTCGGAGGTTAAACGTGTTAAGATGGCGCACGCCAAGTACGTACAACAATTGCATGCTCATGATGATATGTAATCAGCATAAGGTCATTTCTTGACTGCAGAAACAGATAGGGTTGTTTAGAAATAGACAACTCTATTTTTGTACAGAGTTTCCATCGACACGTCTCAACAGACACAGAAAACGCAAATAGTTTGTTCAATCACAACTTACTATTTGCGTTTCTGCGGTGCGGACGAGACTCGAACTCGCGACCTACGGCGTGACAGGCCGGTATTCTA
>CAVKDW010000050.1:0-3065 GCA_963655075.1 Muribaculaceae bacterium
TTTAGCGATGCAAAGGTACTGCATTTATACGGATTATACAATATCATAAACATGTCCACTATAACAACAACGGAGCAAAACAAAAACAATAAGAATTGACCACTTGCCAACATCGTAATAATTTGCATATCTCGAGAATAAGCCGTAACTTTGCAGGCAAATAAAAAGGAATTCTGACTATGTACAAGGCAACCGATAAAATGTGCGACCTAATGGGAGCATCAGGACATAACGAGTGTTTCGAGAATCAAGTTATACAACTCATAAATCGATTTGGATTGCCTATGGGTGTTGGCGATAAAACAATCGAAGTGGTATGCCAAGAAAACAATGTTGACTGCAACACTCTTCTCGCCGTCGTTAATTTCGCCATCCAAGAGACACAAGCAAAAAATAATGTACGTATTGACATCCCTACCCTACGACGTTATCTCGAAAACGCACACACGTACTTTCTCGACTTTCAGTTGCCACGCATCAGACAAGAGCTTATCGAAGCAATCAATATGGCAGATGCTGATACTAAAATACCATTACTCATCATACGCTTCTTTGATGAGTACGTACTCGAGATACGTGCACACATACAGCATGAAAACGAATACTTCTTCGAACACCACGCAGCTGATGACCAACATATAACAGCAAAGGCGATTGAACTCAAAAACCTCATCATCAAGTATTATCCACATAATACAAATAGCGACAACAATAAAGTGCAAGAGCAGACACGATTACTCTATGCAGCCCTGCATGATATATACTTGTTTGAAAGTGAATTAGCATTACATTGTGCTATTGAGGACGAAATAATGCTCCCTGCACTCGCACAACATGCTAAGGAAAAGTCAAAGACAACTCAAAAAAACAAAGATAGCGAAGAACTCTCTACTCGTGAAAAAGAAGTTCTTGTACAAGTTGTCAAGGGATTGAGTAACAAAGAAATAGCAGAAGTATTATTCCTTTCCACACACACGGTCATGTCACATCGAAAAAATATCGCACGTAAACTCAATATACACTCCACTGCCGGACTGACTATCTATGCTATTGTCAACAATATAGTCAACTTGGACAACCTGGAATAATATTAAGGTCTATGCTACGCCGGGTTCAAAAATACATACGTGATTACCAATTACTCAATAGAGGCGATCGTGTACTCGTTTGCGTCAGCGGAGGAGCAGATAGCATAGCTCTGCTTGATATACTTATACGCGGAGGTTACAATTGTATAGTCGCACATTGTAACTTCCATCTACGAGGAGAAGAAAGTAACAGAGACGAACAAGCCGTACGTACCTGCAAACTACTAAACGCAAACAATAAACGGCCAATAACACTATTTGTGCAACATTTCAACACCATAGACTATGCACAGACACATCACTTGAGTATAGAAGTAGCAGCTCGCGAATTACGCTATAGATGGTTCGCCGAACTTGCTCAAGAACAACAATGCCAAGCCATTGCTGTGGCACACCACAAGAACGACCAAGCGGAAACTATTCTACTCAACCTGCGACGTGGAACAGGACTAAGAGGGTTAGGCGGTATGAGACCAAAAAGTGATAACCCTATTGTAACAAGCGACATACCCATCATAAGACCTCTACTCTGTACCACAAGAGACTATATCGAACACTACTTGCGCGATATACGGCACATAACATGGATCAATGATTCAACAAACACGGATACAACTATCCTACGCAACGCCATCAGACAGCAGTTGAGTTTGTATTCCAAAGCAGAAATAGAGCATATTGCCACCACTGCCGAATATATACAAGGATATACAGATTGGCTATTAGACCATCGCAATACACGAAACGCGGGAATAGTACAATTGTACGAGAAACTAAGACCCTATCGCTTCCCACAAATAGAAGAGATATACGAAGCCTTACAAAAGGGAGAAGGGGGAAAAACATTTCTGTCGCCAACACATCAGGCAACCATTAAAAGAGGTAAACTATGCGTCACTACGGTATCATCGGACAACCATTAGAGCACTCGTTCTCTGCACGATATTTTACAGATAAGTTCTTGCGCGAGAACATAGACGCTGATTTTCAACTTTTCCCAATCAGTGATATAGCACTCGTAACCCCATTATTCACACAACTTGATGGGTTCAACGTCACTCTGCCATACAAACAAACAATCATACCATACCTATCTGACATAGATAGTACAGCTTTACATATAGGAGCAGTCAATGTGGTTCATGCACAAAAAGGTTACAACACCGATTGGATAGGTTTCACACAAAGCATACAACCTATGCTGACTGACAAAGACATTCAAGCACTTATATTGGGAACAGGAGGGGTTAGCCAAGCTGTAACCTATGCACTCGAACAAATGAACATCACAACACTCTCCGTTAGTAGACAGGCACACATAGGTGGCATCACGTATGCAGAAATCACACCTGAAATAATGCAACATCACACTATCATCGCTAACTGCACCCCTCTGGGTATGTACCCTAATACACATACATGTCCCGATATACCGTATCACCTACTGACAAACGAACACCTACTGTTTGATTGCGTATACAACCCGGAACAGACGCTATTCCTGCAGCAAGGAAAGAAATATGGCGCACGCACACAAAATGGACTGCAAATGTTATACCAACAAGCCAATGCTGCATGGCAGATATGGAATAACTAAAATAATCAATAAACAATATCCTCTAACAATGAAAAAATACCTGTTCTTCCTATGTTTACTCCCCATCTGTACATGGGCACAAATTATACAGGAAAACGAATTGGCTGTCGTGTACTATATGCCACTCACACAAATCGCAATCACTATTGAGTACGATGAGATACATACTGAACCAGGAGTATTTTATCAGTACGCAGAACTATATTTGGGGACAAAAGATATCATTACAACAGCACAAACACAATACCAACTCACATCTGTCTCTATCGCCACACGCACTCTGCCGGACAAGGATCGTGCTTACAAAATTCTACCCAAAAAAGGAATCTATGCGCAACTTATTGCTCTCACCGACAATGGGATACTATATGGATATAATG
>CAVKDW010000050.1:3075-12768 GCA_963655075.1 Muribaculaceae bacterium
GATATAATGTTCCTCCACAGACAAACATACCATCACCATACACGCCGGTCATATCGAAAGAAGCAAGTTTGTCAACGCCAATGCCTTTACTCGAAGAACAAATGATGGCAAACTCAACCGCTAAGATGGCAGAGGGAGCGGCAAAACAAATATACCACCTGCGAGAAACAAGACTTAACATCCTTGCAGGCGATGTCGAACATGCTCCCGCTGACGGACAAGCCATGCAACTGATAATGGACGAACTTAACCTCCGGGAACAACAATTAACAGACTTGTTTATAGGGAAAAAGACCTCTCAACACCATACACAGACTATCTACTACACACCAACAGAACAAACCTCAAATACTATACTATATCGACTATCACAGTTCTCGGGCCTCGTTCCTGCAGACGACCTTAGTGGAGAACCTATATATATCAACATACACGCTCACAAACAGTCATTAACACTGGAAAAGGATGCAACCAGTAAAAATGCTGCAAAACCGTCACAACTATACTACAACCTACCGGGCAGTGCTGATATACAGATAATATTCAATGGCACAACACAGGCATCTGCAACATACTCTGTCGCACAATATGGTGTGGCTATACCACTCTCATTGGATTTATTCTCAGGGAAGTGCATACCTCACATCTATTTCAATACAGAAACAGGTAATATCTCATCTATTCAGCAATGAAACGACTATTACATATCCTTATTATATTCTTGTGCCTATGGTGCTTACCATTATATGGTACAGCACAAGAACTTAATTGTACAGTTACTATCAACTCAGACCAAGTTGAAGGATCCAATAAGACTGTATTCAACACACTCAAACTTGCCATCGAAGAATTCGTCAACACATCCAAATGGACAAACCTCACTTTCCTCGAACGAGAACGTATTGATTGCAGTATGTTACTGGTCGTCAAACAAGTACAAAACGAACTATATGTGTGCGAATTAACCTGCCAAAGCCGACGCCCCGTGTACGGAACAACATATACTACACCTATTCTCAACTTTAAAGACAATGCTTTTTGTTTTACATATCAAGAATATGATAGGCTTGATTACCAGCAGAGCGTATTCTCAAACAATATAACTGCACTGCTCGCATATTACTGCTATCTCATTATCGGGTACGACATGGACTCTTTCTCACGCATGGGAGGAACACCATATTTCCAAATATGCGAGGACATCGTCAATGCTGCACAATCAGCATCCCTTGAAACAATAGAAGCAGCCGGATGGAAAGCATTCGACAGTAACCGGAATAGATACGCACTGATCAATAACCTTATGGACGAAGCCTTCCGAAAATATCGTGAGTATTTCTATGAATATCATCGACTTGGGTTAGATGAGATGATCAATAATGTTGCCAATGGACGAGCACGTATCGCTAAAGGAATAGGAACACTGCGGGATGCCAACCGTGCCAGACCGGCAACTTACGTTGTCAACGCATTTCTGGATGCTAAATCGGATGAACTCGTTAATATATTTCAAGGAGGAACAGACGCAGAAAAGAAAAACGTCTATGAAATACTTGTCGATATAGATCCAACACGACAAACTTTATATGATAAAATTAACACCCCGGATTAGTACACTGCAATTATGCTAACTCACCTACTCATACAAAACTATGCACTCATCTCTCACTTGGATCTATATCTCAGTGATGGCTTCTCTGTAATAACGGGGGAAACGGGAGCAGGAAAAAGCATTATTCTCGGTGCTCTCAGCCTTGTCATGGGAGCAAGAGCAGATACACGAGTAATAACAGAAGGAGAAGAAAGGTGTGTCATCGAAGCCACGTTTAACACGACAGATCAAGGAGAACTTATTATACGGCGAGAACTGAACCAATCAGGGCGATCACGCTCCTTTGTCAATGATGAACTCATCACTCAGACCGAACTGAAAACATTGGCGGGAAAACTCATTGATATCCACTCACAACACGAGAGTTTGCTTATCAGTGACGATGCTTTTCAAATTAGCGTTGTTGACGCTATAGCAGACAATAGTACACTGCGCAATGATTACCGATCGTGCTACCATAGATATCTTGATATACAAAAAGCATTACACGACCTGCAAGAACAAGCACGTCGAACACAAAACGATGCCGACTATATCTCCTTTCAATACAACCAACTATCAGAAGCACACCTAAAACCAAATGAACTGACAGAACTGCAAAACGAAGAGTATCAATTAACACACGCAGAAGAAATAAAGAACGCCCTCATCTTCGCTCTAAATACGATTGACGGAGAAGAAACAGGTGCACTGTCACTTCTACATAACATACAACTGCAATCTGCAGCACCGGACTTAACGCAACGCTTGCACAGTGTGGAGGTCGAACTGCGCGACATAGCGTCAGAGATACAACATCAGATAAACCATACAGAACTCGATCCACAACGTCTGCAACAAGTGCAAGAACGACTTGATATACTACAGTCTCTGCTGAACAAACACCACTTACAGACAATTGAAGAATTGATAACACTACGAGACCAACTGGGAGAACAGATGCTGCGTATCAATTCTTTTGATGATGAGATTGCTAACCTGCAAAAAGATTTAAGTGTTGCAACGAAAAGACTTGAACAAGCAGCAGCAACACTGACAAGAAGTCGAAAAGATGTCTGTGATATTATAGCAAAACAACTTATCACAAACATGAACCGACTTGGTATTGCACACGCTAATATAGCTACTTCCATCAACCCTGCAATAGACTATAATGAAACAGGAAGAGATGACGTACAATTTCTATTTGCAGCGAATCTTAATCAGTCATTACGCCGTGTCGCAGACGTAGCCTCCGGAGGAGAGATAAGTCGCCTTATGCTCTGCATCAAAGCAATGATTGCTTCTACAAATGGACTTCCTACTATCATCTTCGATGAGATAGATACCGGTATCAGCGGGGAGATAGCCTCACAAATGGGAGATATAATGAGAAAGATGGCAAAATCTAGACAGATAATCGCTATCACACATCTCCCGCAAATCGCAGCAAAAGGGCAAACACAATACCGTGTGTATAAAGCAGATACAGACACACGAACGGAAACACACATCGTACGCCTCACTACTCAAGAACGTATCCAAGAAATAGCAACTATGCTCTCTGGACACAACCCCACCCCTGCTGCACTTAACACAGCACAACAACTATTAGACGCGTAGCACTTTACCTGCTCCATTTCCAACGATTATGAGACCACAGCCATTGCTCGGGTTGCTCCAAGATGTTATTCTCCAACTTATGGGCAAAAGACAAGGTTATTTCTTGTTCTTCCGTATGTGTAGGGTCGTCCGTGATAATCTCCACACGACCTCTATAATAACCGCGTTTGATAGACGTAACATGCATGTATGCAACTCCATAACCAAACTTACGAGACAAAACTTCCGTTCCGTCCAAGAACGCAGTATCTTGATGCAAGAAAGTCGTCCAAATATGTGCATTACGTGGTGAGGGCTTCTGATCAGAGACAATACCTATGGATATGGGTTTATTCTCGTGACGCAAGGAAACCAAATGACGTAGCAACATGTTTTTCTCAATACAGCCATTACCGCCACGCTTGGCACGCAATACTAACATAGCAGCATCTGTCTTGGAATCCTTCAACCGGCGATATACATTATAGTGTATAATATCCCTATCCGTATAACGTTTAGCCATATCTGCTGTCCACTCCCAATTTCCCAAATGCCCCATCATAAAGAAGACCCCTCCAGTCTTACGCAATACAGCCTGCGCCTCTTCCACTCCTTCAAACACAAAACGACGCTCCATCTCCTCATCACTTATACGATAACCATAGATTATCTCCACGATTACGTCAGCAAAGTGATGATAGAAACGCCGCTCTATCTCCTTACGCTCCCGCAATGACTTTTCAGGAAAAGACATACGCAGATTCTTTGCAACAACAGTTCGCCGATAACGCACGACATGATATATCACCGGATACAACAAACAATCCGACAATACATATAGTACACGCAATGGCAGACAACTTAATATGCGAATCCAAAACAACATATAAAAACTCGTGTATTCGCTATAATTACATCACGGAAGGTAAATAGACAAAAAAGAAATATACAGCAGGCGTTGCCAACAAAAGGCTGTCAAAACGGTCTAAAACACCACCATGACCTGGCATAAAACGACCGGAGTCCTTAACTCCTAAGGAACGTTTAAAAAGGCTCTCTAATAAATCACCAAAAGTGCCAAAAACAGATACAGTCAAAACAAACAAAAGACTATTAAATAGCACAGAGGTTGTTAAACTCAGCCCATCCATCCACCCTACCAAATAAAACACATACCCGGCCAACAGAGAAAATAACAAGCCACCTATCAACCCCTCCCATGATTTACCGGGACTCACACGAGGACACATCTTATGATTTCCCTTTGCACGCTTTGATAGCAACGAGCCTACGCAATAAGCACCGGAATCATTTACCCAAATGGTAATAAACAATGCCAACAACACATACTTGTTATACATCAATATACCATTCATCAACGCGAAAGGGGAAGCAATCATCACAAGACTACTCCAAAGGTTACCCCAGTTACTTATAGGCGATGAAGGAGTACGAAACAACTCCAACAACATAGCACTAACAGAGAAAAAAACGAAAGCGATCACCCACTCTGCGCGTTCGACAGAGGAATCATAAAAATGGAAAAACATGGATATAAACAGCATCAATGCTGCTGCGATACAACAGGTTGTCAATCCTGAAGACGACTGTACCAAGTGATGATATTCACGAATCGCCAAACAAGTAACTATAGAAAATAAAGCGCAAAAAAATGCTGGATGTACTAACACAGACGTTATAACCAAAGAGGCATATACAGCGCCTGACAAAGTTCGCTGCCAAAAATTAGTCATACAAAAAACTTATTTTACTAAACACCTTGCAAAGATAACGCATATTTTGTACTTTTGCAAGCAGTAACCAAATAATGCAGAATTTATGGATTGCCTAAATGCGGAATTAAGCCTATTAGAACCAGACGAAAAAGAACAGTTAGAATACATCTGGAATCTTATCCCCACACAGGATCGTCAAGACCTTGCGAAAGCGGATGTGTTACTTGTTCTTGACTTGATGGATGATTTCCTGGAAGAAAAAGGATTGCTTATAGAGAATGAACAAACAGGGGAAATTACATATCTTGAGGGAGAGATAGATGAAACGGAACAACTGAACTACCTGCTACAGGCAGTATTAGACAGCGGACGAAAACTGTCTTCGGTCCAAATCCAACTTATACTCGATGCGGAAATGCAATATGGTATAGAACAAGGTTACTACGAAGAGGAGTAGTCCCTATTCTTCTGCACTCTTTGTTTTCTCACGTTCACCCTTAGCCTCTTTACTGGTTATGGGCTTGTAGCGTTTCTGACGTTGTTGCCAACGTTCACGGGCGTATGCCTGCATATCTGTCACCACATCCATCTCATCAATAATCTCCATCCCAAAGATAGTCTCTATCACATCCTCCAATGTCAATATACCTTGAAAACACCCATACTCATCAATAATAACGCCTATCTGAGACTTCTCTTTCAACATAGTGTCAAAGATATCATTCACAGTCATATCCTCTTGAAAGAACGGTAAAGAACGCTTTATCTCACCAAGTGTCTTCTGAAAATGATCTTCAGTCAACTCCTCCAAAGCATCATCACGTAATACGTAACCGGTTATAAACTCAGGAGAATCAGCATATACAGGGATACGGGAGAAATGGTCATATTTATCACTATCGTAATACTCACGCAGCGTCATACTCTCTGGAGCTATAGCCGCAACAACACGAGGTGTCATCACTTCGTATGCTTTTACCTCATTCAATCGCATCACATTGTGAATAATCTTATTTTCATCCTCTTCTATCACGCCCTCTTCCTCTCCAACATTAGCCATAGCAATTACCTCCTCACGACTAACAACAGCCTCATCAGACGCAGGAAACAGACGTGATATCAACTCCATCAGTTTTACTATGGGAAACATCGCTATAATCAATACTCGTATCACGTATGCCGCGAAACCCATCAGCCGCTTCCAATATGTGGTCCCTATAGTCTTGGGTATAATCTCAGAACATATCAAAATAAGCATCGTCATGGTGAAACTCGCCAAACCAAACCATTGACTACCAAAGACAATAGAGGCTTGTTGACCTACACCTGCAGCACCAACAGTATTTGCAATAGTGTTTAACGACAATATCGCAGCCAAAGGACGTTCGGGTTCTGTCTTAAAACGCTTCATCAGAGTAGCTGGCTTATAGCCTTCCGACTCGCGCAAATTAATGTAAGACAACGTGGTAGACATCAGAGTAGCCTCCAATACGCTACACATGAAAGAAATGCCTAAAGCAAGAAATAAGTAAAGTAGTAAGTATGATACCATATATATCCATGGGAGGGATCGGTACAACGCCCCCATTGGAAAGTGCTGCAAAGGTAATACTTTATCCGAACATACACAAACCAAATAAAAACAATCTTGTATAATCAGGAAAAAAAGGATAACTTTGCAGGCTCATTAAGAAATCTATACAAGAATCATATGGAACTATCCGAACAAGAACAAGTACGCAGACAGAGTCTGCAAACCCTGCGCGATATGGGTATCGACCCCTATCCTGCCGCCGAGTATGTAGTTACCGGCTACTCCAAAGACATCAAGGACTCGTTTAAGGACGACGATCCCACCGCCGCCTGGTTTACAGGCAAGGAAGTACGCATCGCCGGACGACTCATGTCCAAACGAATTATGGGTAAAGCCTCATTCATCGAACTGCAGGATTCGAAGGGTCGTATTCAAGTCTATGTCAGTCGCGACGACATACAAGCACCAACTACGGAGGGCGAAGCCCCCACCACCGTCGAACAGCAGATGTACAATACCGTCTTCAAGAAACTATTGGACATCGGAGACTTTATCGGCATCGAAGGCTTTGTCTTCCGTACCCAAACGGGCGAAATATCCGTACACGCCCAACGACTGACGGTGCTTGCAAAAAGTCTGCGCCCTCTACCCATCGTCAAATACAAAGATGGGGTGGCTTATGACGGCTTCAACGACCCGGAGCAACGCTACCGTCAACGCTACATCGATTTGGTGGTGAACGACGGTGTACGAACTACATTCCTCAAACGCGCCACCATCATCCGAACCATGCGCCAAGTATTCGACGATGCCGGTTATACGGAGGTAGAAACACCGATCCTACAACAAATCGCCGGCGGCGCATCGGCGCGTCCGTTTATTACGCACCACAATGCACTTGATGTGGACATGTATCTGCGCATCGCTACGGAACTCTACCTCAAACGACTCATCGTCGGCGGCTTTGAGGGGGTCTATGAAATCGGCCGCAACTTTCGGAACGAGGGAATGGACCGCAGCCACAATCCGGAGTTCACGTGCATGGAACTCTATGTCCCATATAAAGACTACAACTGGATGATGACCTTCACCGAAAATCTGTTGGAGCGCATAGCCATCGCCGTCAATGGGACTACGAAGGTACAAATCGGCGACCACGAAGTGGACTTCAAAGCACCCTACCGCCGCCTACCCATCCTCGAAGCAATTGCCGAAAAAACAGGATTGGACCTCGCCGCGATGAGCGAAGATGAGATACGCCAAGCAGCAAGGAACTACGGCGTGGAGAACACCGAACATTTGGGCAAAGGCAAACTGATTGACGAGATATTCGGTGCGACCTGCGAAGGTACTTTCATCCAACCTACTTTCATCACCGACTATCCGGTGGAGATGTCGCCTCTGACCAAAATGCATCGTTCCAAGGAGGGACTTACCGAACGCTTCGAACTTATGGTGAACGGTAAAGAGTTAGCCAATGCATACAGCGAACTCAATGACCCCATCGACCAATACAATCGCTTTGTGGAACAAATGAAGTTGGCAGACAAAGGCGACGACGAAGCCATGGTCATCGACCATGATTTCATGCGCGCCCTTGAGTACGGCATGCCGCCTACTTCGGGGATCGGCATCGGCATCGACCGGTTGGCAATTCTCATGACCGGGCAAACCAGCATACAAGAGGTGCTACTCTTCCCCACCCTAAAACCGGAAGCGAATTAAACAGAACAAACAATCATTTCTTTAAGGTACATAATATGAAGGATATTCAATTTTCCTACGCGAAAGCCGTGAGCGCGGACGCAGTAAGTGCGTACAAAGCACAAATCGCCCACTGTCAAGAACAGTTGGTACAAGGCACGGGCAAAGGCAGTGATTTCTTGGGCTGGCTGACCTTGCCCGAAGACATCAAGCCGCAACTTCAGGACATTCAAGCCACAGCCGACTTACTCCGCCGCGAGTGCGAGGTCATAGTCTGCATCGGCATAGGCGGCAGTTACTTGGGAGCGAAAGCCGTCATCGACGCACTTTCGAACTCCTTTGCATGGATTGAAAACAAAAAGCCGCTCATCGTCTATGCGGGACAGAATATAGGCGAGGACTACCTCTACGAGTTGCAGGAACTGCTGAAAGACAAGCAATTCGGTATCATCTGTATATCGAAATCCGGAACTACGACCGAACCGGCTCTCGCCTTCCGTCTGCTCAAGACGCAGTTGGAGAAGCAGCAAGGCGCAGCGGCGGCGCAGAAACGCATCGTCTGCATTACGGACGCCAAGAAGGGAGCATTGCGTACCCTCGCAACGCAGGAGGGGTACAAGACCTTCGTCATCGAGGACAACATCGGCGGACGCTTCTCCGTCCTCTCGCCGGTGGGTCTGCTGCCCATCGCCTGCGCAGGGTTTGACATTCACGCCCTCATCGACGGCGCAGCGCGTATGGCGGAGGTCTGCGGCATCGACACACCTTTTGAGCAGAACCCGGCAGCCCTCTACGCCGCAGCCCGCAACAGCCTCTATTCGGAACAACACAAGAAGATCGAATTGTTGGTGAATTTCCATCCCAAACTCCACAATGTAAGCGAGTGGTGGAAACAACTCTACGGCGAATCGGAAGGCAAGGAGCATAAGGGGATATTCCCTGCCGGCGTCGATTTTACTACGGACCTGCACTCTATGGGTCAGTACATACAAGAGGGGGAACGCCATTTGTTCGAGACGGTTATCTCGGTCGAAGAGCCGAACCACAAGGTAGAGTTTCCCTACGACGAAGCCAACTTGGACGGACTGAATTTCTTGGCTGGCAAACGCGTGGACGAAGTAAACAAGATGGCGGAACTCGGCACGATGCTGGCACATGTGGACGGCGGCGTCCCAAATATGAAGGTTACGCTTCCGAGGCTCGACGAATATTACCTCGGCGAACTTATCTACTTCTTTGAGCGTGCCTGCGGTCTGTCGGGCTACTTGTTAGGAGTTAACCCGTTCAACCAACCGGGCGTCGAGGCTTACAAGAAGAACATGTTCGCCCTCCTCGACAAACCCGGTTACGAAACCGAGTCCAAAGCCATTAAAGCAAGACTGTAGTTCCGTATCATTTACAACGGTAAACCGAATGCTCATCGTTTCATCAACCAATGAGCATTCGGTTTGCTATTTATAATCCTTGTAACTGTCATATCCTAAAATAGGTTGACAGATATGGAGTCTTAAAACCAGGTTAGGTTG
>CAVKDW010000051.1:0-12559 GCA_963655075.1 Muribaculaceae bacterium
CCCCATTCACTGCCCACGCATGGCTAATCTTCGGTGAGAAGAACATGGCGGCAAACACACCGATACGGGCGATGGACATCTCTAATCCCATGGCGAGTGCCATCTCTTTGCCCTTGAACCACTTGGCGAGTATCTTGCTGACCGTTGTACCAGCCATCTCGCATCCGCAACCGAATATCATGAATCCGAACATTGCCAGTTTCGCTGAGCCGGGCATGTCGGTCCACCATGAGTTGAGCCACGAGATATTGTTGGCATCGAACCAATCAGATACACCGACGTATTTGATAGCGGCACCGATAACCATAAGGCTGGCGGAGAGAGTACCCGTGAAGCGTACGCCCATCTTGTCGAGGATGATACCTGCGATGATAAGGAACCCGAATACGTTGAGCAGGTATTCACCCGCAGCGTATGTGCCGAAATCGCCACGGTCCCAGTTGTAGGACGTGTCGAGGAGTGAAGCGAGAGGCGAGAGGATGTCCACGAACATATACGCGAAGAACATCATCGATGCCACGAGTATGAGCACTGCCCAGCGTGCTGCAGCCGAGTCGCGAAGGGTCTTTTGAAGTTTTTCTACCATACCAAGATTATCTATCTTCTATTGTTTTATTCAGTTACTGTTTCTACAAAGCCTCATCCTCCTCGCGTGCAGGATCCGGGCGGGACATGTGTGTCTTACGTTTCAACCATGCAGCCTTACGTTTTTCGTACTCTGCATAGTGGGACTCCAAATATCCGTCAGCCATAAGATACAATATCGTTTAACCGTGAACCAGCACGTTTCTTATAGGACCTGTGCGTAGTGCGACCTTATTGAATACCCAACTCTTTCTTAACAGCAGGCATCAGATCCAAAGCGTCGTCAGCAATATACAATGTGACCATTGAATCAAACACATATGTACATCCCTCGGCTGCACCTACCTTCTTGATAGCAGCAGACATCTTCTCCTGTATCGGGCGCAAGAACTCCTGTTGCTTAGCCTGCAGATCTTTCTGGGCAGTCTGACCAAAAAGTTGAATGCGTTGCTCCATCTCTGCCAACTCCTGCTGACGGAACTCACGGACACCGGCAGTCATAGTTGACTGGTTCTGCTGAAAATCTACAATCTTCTTATTGAACTCTTCCTGCATATTGGCATACTGCATCTCGTATTGATTAGCCAAAGTGTCTAATTGTGCTTGCATAACCTTCAGTTCCGGCATAGCAGCCAACAGTTCCTGGGAGTTAATGTGACCTAATTTCTGTGCAGTGGATAGCATAGGGAGAGCCACCATTAGCATAAGAATAATTTTCTTCATTGTTGTATTGTTTAGTAGTTTATAATTGTCATAAACGAGTCATCATTTGGCACCCAACTTCTCCAAAATCTGATCTGACACATCCAGCTTGCCGGACATATAAATCAGCGATGGTTCCGCAGAACGGTCCTTGATGACATCATATCGTTTCTCACTTGCCAACTCTTGTATGGCAGTATAAATCTCATCTTGTATCGGTTTGAGCAGTGCTTCTCTTTTCTTGTACCACTCACCATCCTGACCAAAATACTTACGTTTCAACTCCAACACATATTGCTCTTTCTGTAATATCTCTTCCTCCCGTTTAGTCTTCATATCAGCCGATAGGAATATCTGCTCCGTCTGATAGTTGCTTGTCAGTATTTGCACTTCTTGTTGAGCAGCATCAATCTCTTTTTGCCAACGTTTAGATATCATCGACAACTGCTCATTGGCCGTCTCATATTGAGGCAAGTTCTTCAGGATATACTGCATATCCACGTAGGCAACCGAGAACTTCTGGGATAGTAGCACAGCAGGTGTCATCACTCCCATGAAAACAAGTAGCCATATCAGTGCTTGATGTCTCTTCATAGTTTCTATAATTCTTGTCCTAACACAAAATGGAACTGTGAACCACCATATTGTGTCGAACCATTAATAGGATCAAAGCCCCAGCCCCAGTCTATACCCATCAAACCAAACATAGGTAAGAATATACGCACACCCACGCCAGCAGAACGTTTCAGGTTAAACGGATTATAATCCTTAATATCCGCGAAACAGTTACCTGCCTCCACAAAAGCCAATGCCCATATCGTAGCATTCTGTTCCAGAGAGATAGGATAACGGAGTTCCATGGTGTACTTGTTATATACATACCCCATATTGCGACCGAGAGTAGCATCATACGGGGTGAGTGAGCCGGATTGATAGCCACGCATGGACACATACTCTGTCGAGTAACTGGAGTAACTCGACATACCGTCACCACCCATGTAGAAAGTCTCAAACGGAGACTTAGCATACTTGTTGTAATGTCCCAAGTAACCAAATTCGGCACGTGCCATCAACACCAGTTTAGAGTCCGGGGTAAGAGGAGTAAAGACTTTCCCGGAGAAACGCCATTTGTGGTACTCCAGCAGGTGATAACGTTCCGCTATCGTCATCTGTGCGTATTGTGCATCTGTTGTCTTCTTTATCAATGAATAAGGAGGTGTTATCTTCAACCCCAAAGTAAACTGAGAACCACGACGGGTGTAGATGGGGTTGTCGATACTTGAACGCGACAGTTGTAAGTTCAGTGCCAGATTATGGCTCGTACCATCTGTGATAATGAGGTATGGCCAGTTCTTCATGATATACATCTGATAACTGATTTCCCCATAAAAAGAGAAATAGTCATCCGGCCAACTAAGACGCTTGCCATAACCTATACTCACACCAAAGGTGCGTAAGTACTTGTTCTTGTCAGCCTCCATCTCCCGATAGGTATCGTAATAGGAGTTATTGCCATAGTAGTTATAGTAGTTAGCCGCATAGTTACTATACAGACTTTGATACCCTTTCAAATATCTATCTGAGTAGCCTGTTTGAGAAGCAAAGAATATACTGGTACTTAACGAATTCGGACGTTTACCTCCTAACCATGGTTCCAAGAAACTGATTGATGCCGAGGTGTAGTATATACCATTCGTACGAGCATTGATACTAAACGTCTGTCCCTCTCCCTGAGGTACTATATGATAACTCTTGGGATTAAACAGATTTTGTATGGCAAAGTTCGTGAACTTCAATCCTAATGAACCTACCAGACCGGTAGCACCCCAGCCTAATGAGAACTCAATCTGGTCTGACGATTTCGTTTCCAACTGATAGGTAATATCTACCGTACCTTCTTCAGGATTAGGCTGAATATCCGGAACCAATTTCTCTTGGTCAAAATGTCCCATCTGAGCTAACTCGCGCAGACTGCGCATGATATCAGACTGACTGTACAACTGACCGGGTTTGGTATATAGTTCCCGGCGGACGACGTGTTCATACACCCGTGTATTCCCCACGATATTTATCTCATTGATCGTAGCGGGTTTGCCCTCATACATACGCATCTCAAAATCAATGGTGTCTCCCTCTATACGTACCTCAACAGGATCCACGTTGAAGAACAAATAACCCTGATCCGTGTATAACTTGGAAACAGCATCGTCATCCTCATTCAGGCGCTTGTTCAGTTCCTTCAGGTTATAAACATCGCCACACTTGATACCCAGTATTGCGTTCAAATACTCGTATGGATAAACCGTGTTGCCTACCCATGTGATATTACCAAAATAGTATTTCTTACCTTCATCTATGGTTAAATAGACATCTACACGTGTACTATCTTCCGGTGATTGAACCACGCTATCCGACACTATCCGTGCATCGCGATAGCCTATCTCATTATACTTGTCTATTATCAGTTTCTTGTCATTCTCGAACTCAGCAGCCACAAACTTCTTGGTTCGAAACAGATTGATGATATTGTTATCGTTGGTCTTCTTCATGGCGTGGTTCACCTGATTGTCTGTCAGGGCTTCATTACCGCTGATGTAGATACGCCCCACTTTTGTCTTTGCTTTTTTGTCCACATTGACAGCCACTTTTACGTAACCCGGATGGTCTCTATCCTCAAACTGCAACACCTTGATATCTGCATGATAGAAGCCTTTTTCTGCCAAGTATTTTGAGATGACTTTTTGTGCACGATCCACGAGGTCCGGTGTCATCTGCCCCCCTTTCTGTATTCCCACTTTGACCTCCACATCCTCTTTCTCGCTTTTCTTCAGGCCATTATACGCCACCTCCGATATACGAGGTCGTTGTTTGAGTGCTATCTCCAGCCACACTTTATTCCCCTCTATCTTTGATGCTTTAATCTTGACGTCCGAGAAAAGTCCCTGTTTCCAGAAGCGTTTCAGCGACTTGGTTATCTGGTCCCCCGGTATCTCTATCTTATCGCCTACTGCCAACCCTGAGAAACCTATCAGCACAAAATCCTCATAACTCTCTGCGCCAGAGACAGTGATACCTGCAATCTCATACGTCTTGCGTTGCAGGGTATATTCTATAACAGGGGTGGATACCTGAGAAGCGGCTGTTGTACTATCTTCTAAAAATGAAGCAATGCTATCCGTCTGTGCGGCGAGCGGCAAGCGGCATAGACATACCAATAATATGATATTAATGTATCTGTTCACTAGTCATTCCAAATCTTCGTTCACGGTGCTGATATTCCACTATAGCACGATAAAAGTCCTCTGTAGTGAACTCCGGCCACAGACAAGAGGTAAAATATAACTCAGAGTAGGCTAATTGCCATAAAAGGAAATTACTAATTCGTAACTCGCCACTGGTACGGATGAGCAGATCCGGGTCCGGTATTCCCGATGTTGTCAGATAAGAAGACACCGTCTGTTCACTGATATCTTCCACCTGCATCGTACCTGATTGGACTGCTCTTGCTATATTTTGCACAGCCTTTACAATCTCCCAACGCGCGCTATAACTCAAAGCCACAACCAGTTTTAATCCAGTATTACCGCTCGTCTCTTCCATACATGCACAAAACTTGGTACGAGCATCTGCCGGCAAGCGAGAGAGGTCCCCTATCGTCAGCAACCGCACGTTATTCTTCATCAGTATAGGTGTCTCTTTGGATATCGTGTCTATCAATAAAGACATCAACGTATCGACCTCCTCTTTAGGACGGTTCCAGTTCTCGGTAGAAAAAGCATAAACCGTCAGATAGCCTATTCCCAATGCCGCAGCAGCCTCTGTTATCTCATGCACTGCTTGTACTCCCTGTCGATGTCCAAACATACGTGCCAGACCTTGACGTCTCGCCCAACGACCATTACCATCCATGATGATGGCTACGTGTCGCGGTATCCTGTCCGGTTGTATCTGTTGCTTATAGCCCATAATATGCTCTATACCTAATATTCACAGTGCCTACACGTTGCTTTTTCCTTCGCAAACTCAAAAACTATGCCAAGCGTAAGAGAGGAGGTCAAATCGTTATTCAAGATGTTGCTTCCATTCATCTTGTAGGTATTGTCAAGCGATTCCAACCCCTCTATGTTATCCGCCAGGAATATCTGATGCTGCCATGCCAACTGTAATTGCCATCGCTCAGCGAACTTCCATTTCGCCCCAATACCCAATGGTATATATGCTGCGACCAATGGTGTGCTAACCATCGGATAATTATTCACATCCTGTTGCGAGGCTTTGGCGTTATACACACTCGCACCTATACCGATGAAGATAAAAGGTGTTATCGGCTTGATACGCATGTCATACTCCCGCTGACCAAAACGAAAGAAGTTAAACTCTACCGTCACGTCCACATGCCACATTGGATTGTAATACTGCACGTTATCTTTATCACGATATGTTATGCGTTGCCGCTGTGCCTTTGCCTGTAGAGACCACCGTCTATCAAACTTATAACGAAACTGTGCGCCATAAACCTCCAATGGTTTAATAAAGATATGCTCCGTTGCATCTCCCACATAGTATCCACAACCTCCTTGGAAACCCAGTTCACAACGATACATACGTGTATCCCCCCATGCCAATAGAGGGAGAAACAACATACACACCGTTACTATATTCCTTACTTTACGCACTCTAACAAATGGTACAAGCGTGCAAAGATACTGCTTTTGCTCTGAATACACAAATTATTTTTGTATCGGTTGTTTGAATGTATCTGCTATATGGCTCCACTCGACACGTGTTGACGACAGGCAGGCACTCGTCCAAGAGAGAGGGTAAGAGGATAGCGGTATGCCGTATGGGTTATTTCCTGATGAGCAGTCGGAAAGCGTCCACGACCCGGCCTACTTCGGTTACTTGTATATGCAGCCCTGATGCTTTGTACTGTTGTCCTGCGGGGATGATGATTTGTTGGAAGCCGAGTTTCTCTGCCTCGTGGATACGTTGGTCGATACGGTTGACGGGTCGTATCTCGCCTGCCAGTCCCACTTCACCGGTGAGGCATATCTGTGCGTCGAGTGCGATATCCATATTCGACGATAGTACGGCAGCCAGTACGGGTAGGTCGATTGCCGGGTCGTTGATCCGTATGCCGCCTGCTATGTTGACGAAGACATCTTTCTGTAGCAGTTTGAAGCCGACCCGTTTCTCGAGAACGGCGAGTAGCATGTTGAGTCTCCGTCCGTCGAATCCTGTGCTGCTGCGTTGTGGTGTACCATAGGCTGCACTGGCTACGAGGGCCTGTACCTCAATGAGTAGAGGTCTGACGCCCTCTACGGCGGCTGCTATGGCGATGCCGGACAATCCGTCACGGTTGCCGGAGAGTAACAGTTCGCTGGGGTTAGTGACCTCGCGTAGTCCGTCTTGCTGCATCTGGAAGATACCCAGTTCGCTGGTGCTACCGAAGCGGTTTTTCTGCGCGCGCAGGATACGGTAGAGGTAGTGCTGGTCGCCTTCGAACTGCAGGACGGTGTCCACAATATGCTCCAGCACTTTCGGTCCTGCCAGTGACCCCTCTTTGTTTATGTGTCCGACGATGATGAAGGGTACGTTCTTCTCTTTGGCGTATTGCAGGATACGGGCGGCACATTCGCGTACCTGGCTGAGGCTGCCTATACCGGATTCGACGGCTTCGGTGCCGATGGTCTGGATACTGTCGATGACGACGATGTCAGGTTGCAGGTCGGTGACGCTCTGCAGGATACGTTCGAGTGATGTCTCTGCGAGTATATAGAGGTTGGCTGGGTCGCCTGCCAGTCGCTCAGCACGCAGTTTGAGTTGTTTGGCACTCTCTTCTCCGCTGGCGTATAGGGTCTTGCGTTCGCCCATACGCATCAGCACTTGTAGTGCGAGTGTTGATTTGCCGATGCCCGGTTCTCCACCGAGCAGCACGAGGCTGCCGGGTACGAGTCCTCCCCCCAGTACACGGTTGAGTTCGGCGGACTGCATGTCGATACGCATCTCTTCGGTGGCGTTGATGTCTTGTACGCGTTGTGGTGTGGCGTTCCCCTGTGTGGATAAAGTTCTCTTGCCGGCAGAGGGTGCTACGGAGATGTTCTCCTCGTAGGTACCCCACTCGCCGCATACGGGGCAGCGACCTATCATCTGTGGGGCTTTCGCACCGCAGTTGGAACAGATGTATTCGGTTGTGGACTTGGGCATGTTAGGGGGGGGGAAGATTAGTTGATAGTTGATAGTTGAGAGAAGTTGATAGTTGATAGTTGGGAGTTTTGAGAGTTAGAACTCTATCGTGTTACGTTCTTTGGCGAGGAGAGTGTTTGGGAAGACCTGCTGTGCCTCTTGGAGGAACTCCCTGTGGTCGTCTATGCGTGCGGAGAAATGTCCTATCAGCAGTTGTTTTGTCTCTGCCTGCTGTGCTATCATAGCAGCCTGCTTGGCGGTAGAGTGCATGGTTGACTTGCACTTGTCGGCGTACTGTTCGGTGTAGGTAGCCTCGTGGAAGAGCATGTCTACGCCTCGTATCCGGTCGATAATCTTGGGCAGGTAGGTAGTGTCGGAGCAGTAGGCGTATCGTTTATGTGTTTCGTAGAAGTACGTGCCGTCGGGTGCCTGCCGACGATGTCGTTCGGTGAAGAGGAAGCTGCAGGTAGGTACTTTATGTTTGAGAGGTATGGTCTCTACCATGAGTGTGCGGTCATCGATGATGACCTGTGGTTTGCGTGGATTGATATTATGGAATATCACTTCGAATGTAAGGTCTGTGCAGTGGTAGTTGAGCAATGGGCGCAGCAGTTTCTCCAGGTCCTGGTGTGCGTAAATATGCAATGGTTGTGTACGGTGCATCATGCCGAGCGTGGATATCAGTCCGATGAGTCCGAAGCAGTGGTCGCCATGCAGGTGTGAGATGAGTACGGTGTATAGCCGGGAGGTGTGTACACCTAACCGTCGCATAGTGAGTTGTGTTCCCTCACCGCAGTCGATGAGGTAGGAACGGCCGCATATCTCCAGTATCTGCCCCGAGGGGGAGTTCTGGAAGGTTGGCATGGCACTGCCACAGCCTAATATCGTTAGTTTTGCTTTTTCTCCTCCCATTGTGTTCTATTCTGTTATCTTGTTCAGTTGTGTCCGCACTTTCTCTCCCAATGCTGTCTTCTGCTTAATATGTTCCTTTACGGCTACGACGAAGGCATTGCTTTCGAACCTGCCACGTACCGACTCAAAGTCGGCTTTCTGTTGTCGTGCATCGCCGTCCACACCAAACCCTGTCTGACTATTGAGGTCGAACTCTTTGCGGGCGTCTTCATACACCATCTTGTCGAGTCGCACCACCGATTTCTGCCATTCGTCCACCACCTCACGTACCTGTTTGAGTGTCACCGCAGACACTTTGCATCCCCACACCTGCTCCAACTTTTCCAACGCCCATGTCCATTCATAGGAATAGTAGTTGGCGTGCATTCCGGCGAAGCGTGCCTGTATGGATTGCAGTGTCATCTGTCCTTTCTCGATGTCCTCTATCAGTCGTGCCACCTCTGTACGCGGCACTAACAGTCCCGCCAAGTCTGCCCAGTCGCCCAATCCGATTGGCGTGTCGGGTTGCAGGGCATTACGCAACTCGGACAGGGTGCGGATATTCTTCTTCTCTATTCTCGATATCAGCGAGTTTCCCAAGAACTTGGCTATCCCTATGGTGTATAGTTCAATGCCGTGCTGCAAAGAGGAATTGCGTATCTTGCAGTTGTTGTAGCCATATATCTCGGTGTTGGTGCCGCTTAATGCCTGCAACTCGTTGAGTATCGTACGTCCGCGCCACATCTTCTGTACCGTGTACGGTGACAGCAGGTTGTAGTTGATAAAGTCCAACAACTCTGTATCTGTCCGTATATCGCGTTTCGGCCATTTCTGTGCATCGCGTATCGTGCCGACTGTCCGTAAGTTGGCTCCGGGCACGACAAAGGTCTCTGCGTTGTTCTCTATCAGGTAGGAGAACGGCAGTTCCGATGTATCGGAATGGTGTGTATGCCGTCCCATGACCAATGAGAATGCTCCCACCTTCGATGGCCACAGCATATAACTGTCCGATGTTGTCTTTGCTCCCCGCTCTACCACGCCCTGGTGTATCGGTCCCAACTTGTACATGTGGTTCGACTGGTTGCTTCCTGAGCCTGCGTTGAGGAAAGAGAACATCCCCGCAATGAGCAAAGTGGACTTATGGTGCGTTACGGTGAACGGTCCCGCAAATATCGCACACGCCTCACCGTGCATACCTTGACAGTTGCTGAAGAACAGTGACTCGTCAGCAGAATAATGCTTATCGAACACGCACCCTTGTCCCACGAAGCACTTATCCACGATAGTCGAGTCCAATATCTGAACTCCTGAGGCGATGATAAAGTCCGTGCATTTCACGCCGGAGCCCAACTTAACCGGTGCCAGTCGGTTGGAGTTGACTGATCCGTTGTTGAGTCGTGATATCCCTTGCAGGTGCGCACAGTCGCCGATACGCACATTCTTTATTGTGCCGCAGTTGAGTATGCACACATCCTCTCCTATAGTCCCCATCTCGCTTGCCTGGCTCTCGGCATAGTCGTCAATCATCTTCTCCACTGCCTCTATCATCTTGGGGCGATGGCGGTATAGTGTCAGCATGTAGGCTAATGGTGCACTCAGTTTGTCGAAGACAGGTATCTCTCGTCCACCTCCCTCGTTCATCACCGGCACACGTACCCCGTTGCCGAAAGTCGTCCGTCCGTCCACCAGCACGGCATTCACATTCTCGATGCAACTGCCTGCACCGATACGGTAGTTGGCGATATAGTTGTGGATATTGTACAGGTGCACGTTGTCCCCTATCTCGCAGTTGTGTATCCGTGCATGCGCGATGCCCGAGTGCACTCTCAGTCCGCCTGGGAGATTGAACTCCCGTTCAAAGCGTCCTATCTTCACTGTTCCCGAGAAACAGGCGTTGTGCACATAGCGTGCATCGAAGCCGTCTTTCACCCACACTGCCGCCCAACTCTCCGCTGTGCATTGTTGTTCGGAGAGTTGCCGCTGCTCTATATCGGTGAGAGGTCTGTATTCCATAGGCGGCGCATAGTGTTATTTGCGCATGTTCAGGTAGATACGCAAGAATACGTTTTTGGTATATTGTGGGAAGTCGCCTTGTTGTATCCACCCATAGTAGCCACTATCACGGCGGAACACATCGATGACACGTTGTCCTTTGTACTTACCAAAATTAAATATCTCTACTCCGTCTTTGTCATAGGCAATACGCCCGGCAAAGTCTGCGAAAGGTGTGGTCCCTGTTGTATATGCCGACAGTTCTTCTACCGAAGTGGGGATATCATACTTCTCCAACTGAGCCATCAGCACTTCATACGTTGCCATGGTATCTGCATTTGCAGAGTGGGCTTCACGCAAGTCTTTTCCACAATAGAACTTATAGGCGGCTATCAAGTTACGCGGTTCTTGCCGTTGGAATATGGTAAACACATCCACCATACGCATACGTTTCAGGTCGATATCCACTCCCGCACGTATCATCTCTTCTGCCAATAATGGCAAGTCGAAGTGGTTGGAGTTGTAACCTGCCAAGTCTGAACCTACCAGTACCTCTGCCACTTGCGCCGCCACCTGTTTGAAGGTTGGGCAGTCCTCAAGGTCTTCATCGTGGATACCGTGTACGGCAGAAGCCTCCTCGGCAATGTGCATCTGCACTTCTTTTCCATCAACGACATGGGTAGGTTTTATTCGGAAAGTCTTCCCTTCGGCATTGCCGTTAGGGAAGACCTTATAATAACTCAACTCCACAATACGGTCTGTACCTATATTGAGTCCCGTTGTTTCCAAGTCGAAGAACACCAACGGGCGTGTCAGTTGCAGTTTCATCTGTCTTATTGATTTAATCGTCACTAATCATTTAGTAACATCGGCATCAGCAATATCAGCAGTTCCTGGTTCTCCTCGTTCTCTGAAGGCAGTATCAGTCCTGCACGTGCCGGGTCAGCCAACTCCAGTACTACATCCGATGATGTTATGGAGGATAATATCTCAATCAGGAATGGTGCCTTGAAACCGATAGCCATCGGCATACCGCTATAGTCGCAGGCGATAGTCTCTTCAGCCGAAGTGGAGAAGTCTATGTCTTGTGCAGATATCTTTATCTGGTTGTCGCCCAACGCCAGTTTAAGCAGGCTTGTCCCCGTGTTAGCAAAGTAAGACACACGTTTGCAAGCGTTGATGAGTGTCTGTCTGTCCACAATCACCTTGTTCTGGTTGTTCTGCGGGATGACGGCGTTATAGTTCGGGAAACGTCCCTCTATCTGGCGGCATACAATAACCACCTGTCCAAAGTTAAACTGCACGTTCTTTTCCCCTACGTTGATAAGGACATCCTCTTCCTCTTTCTGCAGTATCTGACGCAGCAGTGTAGCCGGCTTCTTAGGCAGGATAAACGAGATCGGTTCAGGCACCTGAATAGCCGTATTGGTATAGCGGACCAGTCGGTGTGCGTCTGTGGCTACCAACGTTGCTTGGCTCTCAGTCAGGTCAAAGAATATACCATTCATCACGGGGCGTAGTTCATCGTCAGCCGTGCAGAATATCGTCTTGTTGATGGCATCCAACAACACGCTTGCCGGCATCGTTATTTTCTTCTCACCGGTTGCGGTAGGCATCTGGGGGTACTCTTGTCCGTTCGCCCCCACAAAACTATACGTACCGTTGGCACTGGTGATGTTGAGTCCGAAATTCTCGTCATGGATTTGGAATGTCAGTGGTTGTTCCGGGAACTCTTTTAGTGTATCTAATAGCAGGCGCGCCCCAAAAGCGACCTTTCCCTCTCCTTGTGCGTTTTCCACAAAAAGAGACGTGCGGATAGTTGTTTCCCCATCTGATGCCGTCAGTGTCAACTGCTCACCATGGAGGTCAAACAACACGTCCTCGAGTATTTGCAAACTATTCTTACTTGCAATCACGCGACCTACTGCCTGCAATTGTGCAAACAATTTCGTACTTGATACATTAAACTTCATATTTGTATAGATTTTAGTAGTTACTACTGTTCAGGCGGCAAAGATACAAAATACTTTTGACTTACACAAACTCTGTGTTATTTTTAGGGAAGAAAGACTAAGGAGTAAGGACCGTCATTGGTTAATGAAGGATACGGGAGTTGGTTAAATCAGGAGAGTTTACTTGCTGCTTTTGCGCCTGTTGCACTCCATGCAGAGCATTTGGCAGTTGTCGAGGGTGGTACGCCCGC
>CAVKDW010000052.1:0-12476 GCA_963655075.1 Muribaculaceae bacterium
TTTCAAGACTAACATCTGTTGTTAATGCAACGTTCTTGTATCTATTGTAGGAGGCTATGCAACTTCTAGCATCTGTCATATATGCACTAGACGAAGAAACGCCATAATTCATCTTGCATTGTTTTCCAATAACAGCAATAACTTTTGCTAATGCATCTTTTTGAGCGTTATCCGTCTTATATTTGGCAATAATATTATCCCAATTGACGGTGATATTACCCATGGATGTAGGATATTTATTTGCTGACATCATTTGAACAATGGCAATGGCGACGCAGCCTGCAAGGGCTTGCTGACTATTAGAAGTAAAGCAATACTTGTTGTACGGCATGCCCTGATCTATTTTCATTTTGATGCGTGGAGCTATTTTTCCTGCAGTTGTCCAATTACCATATTTGTAGATGTATTCTTCCATTGGGAATTCAGGAAGAGTAGTCTCATTATTTTTTTTGAGATTTGTGAAATCGTCAAAATAGTTATTGACTATTCCTCCAATAGTCGCAGAGGGGTTTTGTGCGCATATACCATCATATTCATTGTTTGTATTGTAAAAATCGTCCAAAGAAATAGAACCGGTATCTGCAATAGCAAAAATCATGTCACCCAATAGTGGCTCATTTGCAGACATAATTGCAAATCCCTGATTATTATCAAAATTAACGATGTATAGCAACGTATCAACAGAGGATTGCTCTTGATTAGCTGCTTGCTTTCTTTGGTAAGTAAAACTGCTTTCTCCATAAACCTTATCTAGAATATCGGAGGTATAAAAATGTGGTTGTATTGCTCCTATATTCTCTTGCAGCATTTCGTACTTCTTTGGATTAACTGTTTTTATGACATCTAAAACATTACCCATTGCTTGTTGGAAATGGGTTTGTGGCTCCTCTGGTGTCACATCAATATCTATTTTTTGATTACAAGCAACAAGGCACAAACCAATTATAATGGTTAATAAGTTATACTGTAGTTTCATATCTTTCAAATTTATAGTTAGTAATATGTGTGTGTTGTAGTAATAAATACTTGCAATAGTACAGGGGTGACTAATAAGGAAAATGACTCTCGTCAAAAGTAGATTATCATTATGCCACGATAACATACCTTACGTGTGCCTAACCTAGTCAGACACCCCGCCGGCTAAAGGAATTTGAGCCCTTTGATGTGGAGCAGCAAACGCGCCATTCTACAATAATCAATGTTCAAAGAGTTAACAATCTTTGTTTGTTTCGCCGCAAAGGTAGTGTTTTTCTGTTATACATACAACACTGTGTTCAAGGCAAAAATACTAATGGGAGTTACGATACATCTTATGTTTTTTGTTGCCAAAGATTTCGGGAAGTTTTGCACATGTGCAACTTTTCGTGTACCTTTGCTGCCGTTTTGCTACATTGGCGAACTATTAGCAACCTAACACATTGAATATGAGCAAGAACCTTGTTATCGTTGAGTCCCCCGCTAAGGCTAAGACAATAGAGAAGTTCCTCGGGAAAGATTTCCATGTATTATCATCGCAAGGACATATACGTGATATTGAGGGAATAGGAAAGAATAGTATCGGCATTGATTTCCAGAATAATTATGCGCCTAACTATGTCATTGACCCACAGAAACACCATCTCATTGACACACTGACGAAAGAGGCTAAAGCGGCCGATATGGTATGGTTAGCAAGTGATGAAGACCGGGAAGGGGAAGCTATTGCATGGCATCTTAAGGAGGTTCTCAAGCTCAAACCAGAACGCACACGCCGAATCGTTTTTCATGAGATAACAAAAACAGCCATACAGGAGGCTATCCAAAAGCCACGTGATATAGACTACAATCTCGTTAACGCACAACAAGCCAGACGGGTATTAGACAGGATCGTCGGGTTCGAACTATCCCCTGTATTATGGAAAAAAGTATCGACAGGACTTAGTGCGGGACGAGTACAATCCGTGGCAGTACGTCTCATCGTTGAAAGAGAGCGAGATATTGAGAACTTCAATGCAACGGCGCAATACCGCATAACAGCGAAGTTTATTGGAACCAACCCACAAGGTCAGGAAGTGCAACTAACAACCGAACTTAACCACCGTTTCGCAACCAAACAAGAAGCGATGGATTTCCTGAATATATGCCAACAGGCCGAGTATCGGCTATCATCTGTAACGCACAAACCCGGACACAGGACTCCCGCACCTCCGTTCACTACGTCGTCATTGCAACAAGAGGCTGCGCGCAAACTACACTTTACCGTTTCTAAAACCATGAGACTTGCGCAATCTCTATACGAAGCGGGTCATATCACATACATGCGTACCGACTCTGTACACCTCAGTACGCTTGCACTCAGTACAGCCAAAGAAGAAATACTGAAGGAGTACGGTGACCGTTACCATAAGACACGACAATATCAGACATCTTCCAAAGGCGCACAAGAAGCACATGAGGCTATACGACCAACCTATATGAATGTCTGTTCAGCAGGGGCTAACAATGATGAGAAGAGGCTATACGACCTCATACGCAAGCGAGCACTTGCCAGCCAAATGGCAGATGCGTTGACCGACACCACACGCATCGAAATAGCAATGAGCAATACTACCTATACGTGGGCAGCGTCTACTGAGAATATCACATTCGACGGATTCATGCGGGTTTACACGCAGAGTACTGATGATGAAAATGAACAAACTGTCACCACACTACCGGAAATGCCAGAGGGGCAAGTTCTCTTACCTGACACCATCAAAGCCCAACAGACATTTACCAAGCAACCCCAACGATATACCGAGGCATCACTCGTCAAACGAATGGAGGAATTGGGCATTGGGAGGCCATCTACCTATGCCACAGTCATTGAGACGATACAATCGCGACACTATGTAGAAAAAGGGAATGTGACAGGACATGAAAGAGAGTACAACCTTCTCACACTCAAAGGTAACAAACTGGCTGACACAACAAAAACCGAACAAGTGGGGGCAGATAATGGCAAATTACTGCCCACTGACCTTGGGCGTATAACCAACGACTTTCTCGTCGAACAATTTCCTACGATACTCAACTATGACTTCACTGCCAATGAAGAGCAGAACTTCGACTCTATAGCGGCAGGAAAAATAGATTGGGTGCAGATTGTGGATCGATTCTATAAGGCCTTTCATCCACTCATCGAAAACGTACCTGCCGGCAAGATGGCAGCCCGCGCCTTAGGGAATGATCCAGAGACAGGAGAGCCTGTCTTCGCACGTATATCCAAGAATGGTCCGTGCATACAGATAGGGCATAACGATGATGATAAGAAGCCACGTTTTGCTTCACTGCAAAAAGGGCAAAGCATATTCACTATTACTCTACCTGAAGCACTCGCACTTTTCCAATCGACACTCCCCTACACACTCTGTCAATACAACGGCGAGGATGTCGTTGTAGGTGCAGGGAAGTTCGGACCATATCTGCGAATAGACAATACCTTTGTCAGCATACCCAAAAGCATTGACCCGCACCACATAACACCCGAGCAGGCACAAGAACTGCTTGAGCAGAGACGGCAACAGCAAGCACCCATACATATATGGGGGGACATACAAGTTCTCAATGGTCGATTTGGAGCGTACATCAAGACAGCACAAGGAAACTATCGTATTCCAAAAGGAACATCAGCGCAAGAACTGACTGAGGAGACATGCAAGGAAATTATCGCCTCCACACAACCTACAGGAGCAGCCAAACGCACTTTCTACAGGAAAAAGGTTAGATAATTTGCACATCTGAAAAACTTATAGTACTTTTGCAACCTGTATGTGTGCCACACTGTAAAAACATACCACTATGGTGTGATGTGTGTAGCGCAAGCGAGAAGTAGCGCAGTTGGTAGCGCACCACGTTCGGGACGTGGGGGTCGGGCGTTCGAGTCGCCTCTTCTCGACAAGATACAATAACCATAGAGAGGCGCATCAAATAACCTAATACGCCTTTTTATTCAATCAGATACGACTATGAGAAAAATGCTTACAACCATCCTACTTGCTGCGTCACTATGCCTCACAGCACAAGTGCAGGTGTTACGAAGCGGACGACAGAACATCTTCATCAAAACACAAGCGGCAGCATCGTATTTGCTACTACCGGTCAATGAGAATGCTGACGAATGTACGGTACAGGTTATCGTTGACAACCAATGTGTGCAGACACTCTCTGTACAATTAGCCAAACGAAGCGATATAGCCACTTATGTTCCATTTTCACTTGATAAATACGACATCAAGAGTCTCGTGTTAAATGTATATGTGCCACAACCGGCGCTACTTGATAGCATCAATTGGAATGCCATACAGACCGCTACTTCTTTTCCTTATATCAACACAGAGACACACCGTCCTACGTATCATTACGCACCACAATACGGTTGGATGAGCGAGCCATCAGCGGCATACTACGACACAAAAAACAGACAGTGGCACCTATACTACCAATACAATCCCTATGGATCACGATGGCAAAATATGCATTGGGGACATGCTATTTCCACAGACCTGCTGCATTGGACAACAGCCACACCTTCAATTGCACCTACCGCGCTTGGTATGGCATACCCAGGCTCTGTTATTGTAGATAAAAACAATACCAGCGGATTAGGGAAGAACCTGCTCATTGCACTCTATACAACAGCAGCAGAAAGTCAGACACAATCCCTTGCTTATTCCAAAGATGCGGGGAACACTTTCACATTGTACAAAGGTAATCCCATACTGACGAACGCGAACTCTGAATCCCAGCATCCATACGTATTCTACAACGACCAAACACAGCAGTGGAATATGGTGCTTGCTTGTGGGCAGCAAGTGCAGTTTTACGCATCAACCGACCTTATACAATGGACATTCCTGTCGTCCTTTACCCATGATACCCGCAGTAATACCTCTTGGGAGAAACCTGCGCTTATCAACCTGCCTGTTCGTAACTCCAAAGAAAAAAAGTGGGCACTCATTGTCAGCACTACACATGGCTCTCCGGCAGGTGGTTCCGGAACACAATATTTCATCGGTGACTGGGACGGACATAACTTCAATGTACTACAAGAACTCACGCACGATGCGACACTCTCCGTGCCTACCAAATGGCTGGACTATGGTAAAGACTGTTGCGGCATAACGCCATTTACCCATGCTCCAAAAGACAGGTCAGTCGTCATCGCCTGGATGAACAATGAGCAGTATGCACAGCAGTTGCCAACGACACAGTTCCGTTCTATCAGTACTCTACCGCGAGAATTAGACATCTACTGCGATAATAGCAATATCTATCGTATCGGTGTCAAACCTGCTAAAGAACTCAAGAACCTGCGGGGTAAAGAGACTAAACAGTTGCATCAAGCTGCGATAGTAGAGATAGATATCAGTGCCAACAAGAAACCGGCAGTCATCACTCTATCCAATAAACAGGGTGAGGCACTCATTATGACCTTAGACAGTGATGCCAACACGTTCACTATGGATCGCAGACAATCAGGACTTACCGACTTCTCTGAGAACTTTTCAACAGTAACTACCGCACCGCTATTCTTACAGCAGCGCAACTACCATATCACTTTGTATATCGATCGTTGCTCTATTGAGGCTTTTGATGAAGAAGGAGCATGGGTAATGACAAATCTTATGTTCCCTGTGGCCCCCTACACAGATATCACAGCACAAGACGCAAAAGTGAAGATATACGATATCAACTACTAACGACCAGTGTCACTCCACTTGTAATACCAATCCCTTCAAGTATTCACCTTCGGGATGATAGATATTGACAGGGTGGTCTTGTGGTTGGTGCAGTTGATGCAAGATACGTACACGACGTCCTACTTGCGCTGCTGCCGAGAATACAGACAGACGAAACATCTCTTTGTCGATAGCCTGAGAGCACGAGAAAGTGAAAACAATTCCCCCCGGACGTATGCATTCTATTGCTTTAGCGTTCAGTCGCTGATACCCACGAAGTGCATTCTTGACAGCATCTCTATGCTTGGCAAAGGCCGGGGGATCCAGTATAATCAAATCGTACTTGTTTCTTATGACTGACAAGAATTGAAAAGCCTCTTGGGCAAAAGCCTCGTGAGGGGCACCATGAGGGAAATTACGCTCCACATTACAGCGTACCAAATCTATTGCTTTCCCGCTCACATCCACTGAGTGAACGAGTTTGGCACCGCCACGCAATGCATAAACAGAAAAGCCTCCTGTATAGCAGAACATATTCAACACCTCACGTCCTTTAGCATAGCGTTCCAGTAAGGCTCTATTCTCTCGTTGATCGACAAAGAATCCTGTCTTTTGTCCACGCAACCAATCGATACGAAATAACAGACCGTTCTCCATAGACCAGTACTCTTCGTTGGCACATGTTCCACTACTCTCCTTATCACGCATTAAGTACCCTACCTTATCGCCTTCGATATGAGCCTTGAACGGCAAAGTCTCATCCGACTTATAGTATATATTCTTTACTTCACGCACCACCTGTTTTATCGCCTGTGCTATCTCTATTCGATGTATATGCATGCCGACGGAGTGTGCTTGGACAACTGCAGTATCGCCATACATATCCACTATCAACCCAGGCAGGAAGTCTCCTTCACCATGTATCAAACGATAGGTGTTGTTTGTGTCTGAGACAAGTCCCAACGACTGGCGTAAGTCGTAGGCTGACTTGATACGGGCAAACCAGAAATCTGCAGGTAATCGTTCCACGCCAAATGCCAATATGCGAACAGCGATAGAGCCTACCTGGTAATGACCCACACCTAACACTTTACCGTCATGTTGCACTACACGCACCAGTTCACCCTCTTGCGGAACATCGTATGGATAGTCCTTGTCTAATTGTATCTTATGAATAGCACCCGAAAACACCCATGGGTGAAAACGTAAGAGCGAATCTTCTTTGTGCGGTTTAAGTTGAATCGTTGTCATTGTGCTGTTTGGTTGAGTAAGCGTTGTGCCAATACTTCCTGCTGATGCTGTTGTTGTATTTCCTGCTCATGACGACGCAAAGCCTCTGCCTCCTTTTTGGGTAGAGGAAGAGTACGCAACAGGTCTTTGTATATAAGCAGGGTTGCCCATGCATCGGTAGAGGCGTAGCGTGCCTGTTCTATTGTCAGAGAACTATTTTCCCAATTCGTTAATTGCTGGGATTTAGATATACGTTTCCCATAAATGATAGCAAACACCTTTTGTAATCCGAGTTCCATTATTCCATACTTCCACAGTACTGACTGTACATCAATGCAGTTAGCAGGTATAAAGTCACATCGCCGGCGTAAACCGTTCAAGTCATCTCGAAAAGCTAATCCCACCTTGCATATTTTGCTGTCTGCAAACAAAGCCGCTAACTCGACCGGCATACCCACATGTGTCAAGCGGAACAGATAACAACGTTCTTCTGTCGCTATCTGCAATAAGGCTGTCGGATAATGTACTCCACGTGTGAAAGATGGACGTGCCTCTGTATCAACCCCCCACATTGGCTGCTGACTTAAATAGGTCACAGCCTCTGCTACTTTTTCGGGTTTATCCACCACAATCACCTCGCCGTCGAATTGAACTAACGGCAAGTGTTGAATCTCCTCTTTGCTGATATGATGAGAATATGAGTTCGGAAGGAGGTTATTCATCTGCTGACAAGTACATAGCATGTAGCGGGCGAAGGATATTCAGTAACTTCTGTCCCCAATGTTGTTCAAAAGACTCCAGGCATATGGACAGAGCATCATTCATCACACGTTCATCCGCCGTCTGATAGTTATATGCTAAATCTTTCAACTCCTGGTATATATCTGCCAAGTCCTCCGATATACAGGCTGTGATGGGAGTATCTGAATACCGCATATCTTCCATATACACTTCCAAATAAGCATCATCCGTACCTAATTGCTCCTTCACAGACTGTCGAATCATCTCGTATGACTCTTCTGTAACAAATCGTTCAGGGTATCCATCTAACTCCTGTTCCGGTTTTTTGAGCAAACGTGCCTTGATATACAGCAACGGAAGGAGGCATAACAGTTTGTCTATAAAGTCTGACTTTTCATGCTCCGCCACATGCTCTAAAAACAAGCATACCTGTACTGCTACTGTTACGAATTCTATCGTCGTATCCTGATACACATAATGTGTTGAAATAGTATCCATGTTGTAATATGACCTACTTGATGTTTACCCTTGTTTATAGAAAAACACTCGCAAAGTTATTCTTTTTTTTCTGTATATACAACTCCCTATTGCATTTGTCAAAGTACTATATGTCGTGTGTACATCCCTGTTGCAGTAGTTGTTTGGCAAAAGCAGGGATATCTATTCCATCAAATGTTCCACTGGTCATCATGAGCAAGGCTGTGTTATGGTAGTCCAATGTGCGTAGTTGTCGTTGCAACGCTTGGCTATCGGTAAAGACAGTAACATTGTCCGTTCCAAATGCTTGTTGTACCTCATCAACAGTGATAGGTTTCAGGTGTTTGTGTTCTATCACTTTAGGATTGAAATAGACGTACGCCACATCTGCTTCTGCCATACAGTTCTTGTATTGCGGCAGAAAATCCACCATCAATGATGAGAACGTATGCAGTTCCATACATGCTACCAGTCTTTTATCAGGATAATGCTCTTTAACAGCGTTCACTGTTGCTTTTAATTTGCTTGGAGAATGTGCAAAGTCTTTGTAGGCAACAGCCGTACCTGTGTCGCATATTTTTTCCAGACGGTTGTTCGCTCCGGTAAAAGTGCTAATGATATGATAGAAGTCTTCAGGGTCTATGCCTATTTCCTTACAAGCCAGACAAGCTGCTTGTAAGTTTTGCATGTTGTGTTTCCCAAATACTTGCATTTGGATATCACCGTTATATGTATCATAAGGTATGCGAGTGATATCTTGCCGTGCATGTTGTGCTATCAAACAAAGGTTATCATCACCCCTGTAGTATATAAACGATCCATTCGGTTGGACAGTATCAACAAACTGTCGGAAAGTGTCTATATACAGAGGAAAAGTAGGGAACACATTGATATGGTCCCATGCTATACCTGTCAAGATAGCGATATGCGGATGATACCAAAGAAACTTAGAGCGCAGGTCAAGTGGTGAAGTGAGGTATTCGTCTCCTTCAAACACAGCATACTTAGCCGTATCACTCAGACGAACCATCCGTTCAAACCCTTCTATCTGTGCGCCCACCATATAGTCTGCTTCAACACCTAAATGTTGCAAGACATACAGTATCATGGATGTAGTTGTTGTCTTGCCGTGACTACCACCGACAACTATACGTATCTTATCTTTTGTTTGTTCATACAGATACTCCGGGAAGGAGTATATCTTCAGTCCTAACTCACGTGCACGTATCAACTCAGGGTTATCTTCTCGAGCATGCATACCCAGGATGACTGCATCTATATCCGGTGTTATGCGCTCAGGGTGCCATCCTAATTCAGCGGGCAATAACCCAGCCTTTAGCAGGTGTGTGCGGGCCGGATCGAATATCTCATCATCCGAACCGGTAACTACATATCCTTTTTTACAAGCGACAGCCATGGCTAAGTTATGCATCGCAGCACCACCAATAGCAATAAAATGTATTCTCATAACCTAATCAATTATTTTCCTGTAGATAACGGACAACCGCTTTGACTGCCTGTTCATTGACTCTATGTCCGAACTTTGTGTTCCATAATACTTCCCATCCTTTTTCTTTTAGCAAGGACGCATTACGTCTGCTTATTTCCTTGCCAACCAACTCATCGTCTGTAGAGAACAAGGCAATACTCCGTTTCCCCGGCAGAATTGTTTTTTCTTCACGGAACGTAATGAATTGCCGTATCATTGGCTCGTCAATGACAAACTCTTTTTCTTTATTCTCGCGCTCTTGCATGTATGGATGTTTTCCATAACCTAACTTACGTAACACACGTTCCATCTCTATAGTAGGATTGACGGCGATCTTTACAGCATTAGGTGTATTGACATATAGCGTTAGCATACCTCCCATAGATGTTCCTGCTATCAGATTAGGAGAAAAGGCAGAACACCAGTCATTTAGAATACTCAGTGATTCGTAGGGATTATGTGTTATCTCAGGTGATAGCCATTCATATTCATCAAAATACCTGCCAAAAGAGGATTTGGTACCTGACTTAGCACCGGAACCCAGTCCGTGAATATATAAAGCATACGGTTTCTGCTTTGGCTCTTTCAAGTAGAAAGGTGCATTTAACATAGTTCTTATCAACTACTTTCTAAACGAGTAATACTTCTGTCCAAAGAAACTAACAACTACTGTTATCAGTGTAATCATCATTTTTGAAGGAGTGGGGTATATACCTATGACTTCGACAAATAGTTTTAGACCAAAGTAGTTAATGGCTAAGTTTACCATCACAATCAGTATATAACGTAACAACTGATGAATACCCCGGAGAGAAGATTGTGTAAATGTTACATATTTATTCAGCCAAAATCCAGTTAGTAATGTAATAGGAAACACAATACATAACGTCATGATGTGAGGTGTTATACATATTTCCGTCATTCCCAATATACTCCAATGCAATGGGATATGCACCAACTCATGCCCAATAACAAAGTTATATATCAGAAAATACAACACCCAATCCAATACCATGTTACTTCCGCCGCACACCCCGTACCGGAACAGTTGTTCTGATACTACATGACGAAATGGTTGGTATAAAACATGTATCGTTTTTGTTATTATTTGTGATATTTTTTGCATTTTAGGAATAAAAGCAGTACCTTTGCGTCCGGAACTGAATGTGACTGCAAAGATACGACAAAAATATCAGTTGTACAAACTCAGTGAGTCGGTATCGTTCAGCGGCATTTGGTAGTAACTAATTCAATTATTTATGGACGACTATCATCAAGAGAATGCAGCAAGTACGCCCCAAGAAATCTTTGGGTCAGCACTTCTTGACAGACCTTACTGTCGCCCAAAGGATTGCTGAAACCATTTCTTCAGGTCGAGTTTTAGAGATAGGACCCGGCATGGGGGTTCTCACCCGGTTTTTATTAAGGAATACTGATATTGAACTTACGGCTATTGAGTTGGATCGTGAGAGTGTTGCTTATTTACATGAGTGGTATCCTGAGTTACACTTGATAGAGGGTGACTTTCTCAAATTGGACTTAGATACGTTATATCCGGATGGTTGTTTCTCTGTTATAGGCAACTATCCATATAATATCAGCAGTCAGATATTCTTCAAGATACTTGAGTATAGAGATAGAATTCCAGTATGTTCCGGTATGATACAAAAGGAGGTTGCTGAGCGTATAGCCTCCAAACCCGGTAAAAAAGCATACGGCATACTAAGTGTGTTGTTACAAGCGTATTATGATATAGAGTATCTCTTCACTGTTGATGAGACTGTTTTTTCTCCACCTCCCAAGGTGAAATCGGCGGTTGTGCTATTAACGCGCAATCGCCGCCTAACGTTAGACTGTGATGAGCAACTATTCAGACAAGTTGTAAAGACAGCCTTTAACCAACGTCGAAAGCAGATGCGCAATTCGTTGATGCAACTGGTTGGAAAAGATAATCCACTACTGACTAATCCAGTGTTCACGAAGCGCCCTGAGCAACTAAGCGTGGAAGAATTTATTACATTAACCAACCTTATAGCGGAACAGAGCAAAAAATAAGTGTCTCTTTCTTACTATAAAAACTAAAATTGTAATACTATGGCAGAACTGAGAATATTCTACAAAGATAGTGAAAAGATTAAGGTATCGAAGACTCTGAATATACTGCAGAGTATAGATAAGACAAATATCATTTGGATAGACTTATTAGATGTAAGTGATAAGACAGAGAACCTGTTGGAGGGTTTTTTGAAGATAGATATTCAAGAAGATGAGGAGATGGAAGAGATAGAGATGTCTTCCCGTTATATTCAGACTGATGACTCTATCGTTGCCAACTCTAACTTTTTGCGTAATGATTTTGAGGTAGAGCCTGTCAACTTTATTGTAAAGAACAATATCCTTGTCACCACACGAGGTGTAGAGTTAGGTAGTTTTAACGAAACAGTTAAAAAGATGTTCGTTAATACCCGTAATTTTCCAACAGGATATCATGTTCTCGTGTCATTGATGGAGACTCGTGTAGAAAAAGATGCTGATATGATAGAGGATACAACCGATATGATTACCAATCTATCGTCTGAAATTAATACCAGTGATCATGTGGATGAGGATGTTTTGATACAAATCAAGGACTTACAAGAAAAAGTTACCATTATTCGTCAGAACATAATGGATAAACAACGTGTTATCAGTAATTTTCTGAAATGTGACTTTTTTCCTTCAGAACTACAACCACGCCTGACTATGATAATCAAAGATATCAATTCACTCTTTGATTATACCCGATTTGGTTTTGATCGTTTGGACTATCTGCAGGATACTTTCTTAGGTCTTGTAAATAT
>CAVKDW010000053.1:0-12007 GCA_963655075.1 Muribaculaceae bacterium
CCAGAATACTCGCCCATAAACACTGTATTAGTACACAAAACAATAGAGCTGCACCTGTTAAAGGACATACAACTATCCACAAAAAAACTGTCCGACACAAGCCGGACAGGATAAGATTAAACTTCTGATTCTATGTCATTGCCTCATAAAGAGACCTCTATCTTCGCTCTCAACCAATGTGTAGGTTGCAGAATACCACCATAGTCATAATAGGTTTGGTTCGTCATATTCGTACACTCTAATGACACTTTCCATTTAGTTGCCTGATAAAAAAGACTACCGTCTAACAAAAATACAGGACGATAAGCCCGTACAATGCCCTCCCTGTCTGCATAAGAGCCATTTCGCTGTTGATAGGTCAATTGCCATGACGCACCAAAACCCTTATAGATAGAGTGCTCTATACTCAACGAAACACGATGATGCAGGAAGTCTAAGGCATACTTACTCAAATACTCAGTCTGCTGTTTCGTCATATCACAGTAGGCGTAACTAATGCGTGCTTGACGCAAGAAATGCCATAATGGCTTACGTGTACTCATACCCACCGCTATATCACAACCCCATGTTTGCAGATTAGCATAGTTACTCGCTAACCAAGTGATATCAGATGGACGTTTAACCCAATCGATAATATCGGTTCCGTAGCGATAATAACTACGCACATTGGCGTCCAAGGAGATATTCTTCCACTGTTTCTGGTATTGCACTCCTAACTCTACCTTATAAGCATGCTCTGCACGCAAACTATCATTCCCTAATTGAGTTGCAGAATGGTAATAGAGATCGGTGAAAGTTGGAAGACGTAAGGCACGGGCTGTATTAAGATAAATAGACATGCCTTGTAGGGGACGGTAGGACAAATCTACGCTATACGACCAATCTGCACGAAAAGCAGTATTGTATATTCCTCCTGCCAAGACAGATAAAGAGAACTGCCGCCAGTGCACCGTCTGTTGTGCATAGTAGTTAATTGTCAACCTGTTATGCTCTCCTAACGTGTTGGAAGTGATATATGCATCACGCATAGTTACACCTATAGATGTCGTACCGAAAGACTCCATGTAGGACAACTTGGCATCAGCATCAACTGTATGTGTCCAGTGTCTGTTATGATTGGTGTACCACGTTGGCGTTTCCATACCCTCCCTAAACAATTCAAAACGATCAAAATGGACACGATATCCGGCCGAGGCATCCAATGTCCAAGATGGAGTTATACGCCCATGATAGGTAGTAGAAGCAAAGGCCACACGAGTGGCATCAAACTGATCGGGGTAAGATAACGCATAAAACGCATTGGCTCCCGCATTCTTAAACTGCATCCCTGCCTGAACCTCCCAATCACGCATAGACAGATGCGTAAAGGCATTAGCAATACGATAATCGGTGTTAGACGCAAATCCTGTGGACTGATTATAGTTACCGACAATCTCCCAACGAACATCATTACCTACACCACGATAAGACAAACGAGGAACAAACAAACCATACTCGCCAGCAGCCAATGAAGCCTCTAACTCCGACTTTGTTCCTTGAGCTTGACGTGTCACAATATTGATGACACCGGCATACGCACCCAACCCCTGAGGAGTAGCACTATAAACCTCTATCCGCTCTATATCCTGCACTTCTATGGGTATGTTCATAGAGTAATGCCCGGACTGAGGATCAGTCATATTAACCCCGTTCAGGAAGATAAGCGTTTGGTCTGCTGTACAGCCATTCAGCGCAATATCAGCCTGTACACCCGTAGAACCACGCTGACGGACATCAATACCGGGAAGATGTTTGAGCACCTCTGCCAAACTACTAACTGGCAACTGCGCAATCTCCGATTGAGAGAATGTTGTAACTTGTCGCACCGCAGAAGAAGACAGACGCGACGTTGTGGCGACTACGTCCAGTTGCTCCAATGCAATCTGGTTCGCCACTTCTGTTTCGTCAGGAGGGATGACCTCCTGGGCATTAGCACTGACGCCGTAAACCATAGCAGCACATACCGCAATAGCCTTACCTGACTTTAGCATCTCCAAATCACAAATCTGATTACGCACATGACCAATGGTCACATGACGATGCATAGAGGCAAAAGCCGCATACGCTTTGTGGGTAAAACGACGAAAACGAAACGAACGAGTAGAAATATATAACTTGTTCATAACTATTCAACAATGTGGGGATTGACTAACTGCCAAACCACAACATCCCCCTCTAATGTCCAATGTCCTAAAACGGCAGATGGAGTAAACCCTGTGTCTTGAAAAACAGATGTACATGCCTGGTTCTGGACACCAATGACAGCATATACCATCCGCAGATGGAGAAAGTCAAAGACATAATGCAACAACTGTTGTAACGCTTCATGACCAACACCGCTGCCACGAACTTCGGAAACGATATACATACCGATAGCAGCCTTACGGTTACGCGGGTCAAAATCAAACAAATCAATACACCCTACTGTATCCCCATCCTTCTCTATCATCAATCGCAACTGACCATCACGATATATATCACCGGTAGTGTTTTCTATATAACTGCGCAAGTCTTGCTTGGACAACGGATTATGCGTATCCGAGTCCATCCATGCAGACGCATCATTCTCCCAACGGTAGAGCGATAACAGATCTGTAGGTTCCAACTTGCGAAGAGTTAACATAAAGACTCTGGATAATCACTTATTGAAACAACCCTAATAAACCCCTCCTGCGTTTTTGGGGCTCCACTTGATTACCGGGTACTGGGCATAAAGGATTACCGCTGTGTATCATATGATAAATCACACCCCAGTCGGGTAACCCTCCTAAATTGCGGTCATCAATAAAAATATCTGCTTCTAACTTTCTGGCACACACAACATCCATAGTCTCTTCTGGATAATTGGAATTGATGGCATAGAACTCTAAACCACGCTCTGCACAATAACGTACGGCTTCCTGCAACAACCCTCCCTCACGACAAGTCCACAATATAAGACGATGATGATCCTCTTGCTGCAACTTCTTGAGAGTCTCTATAGCAAAAGGAATGGGCTTGCCTATGTGTGGATACTCGTGAGTAACGATAGTACCATCAAAATCAACTGCAATAGTCATTGTATAACTGATGTTTAATACGTTTCTTGATTAGGATCTTTTGGCTCTAACTCCAACTGCAACTTACGAACAGTCGGTTTGGTGAATATCCAGCCTATAGCAGATACGGCTGCTATCCAAAGCATTGACTGATAACCGGCCATCCAGTAGAAAGCAAACACGCCAAACACCATACTGTTACCTACCAATAAAATTCGCATAGTAGCACTACGTCGATAACCGGTATACTTGGCTTCTTCATCAGATAAAAGGCACAACTTCCTACATTGGCGTTTACACAAATATAAGCCCAAGGGAATAGTACACAACGCATCCATGATAACAAAATACTGAACCACCTTCCCTGCTGTGGACATACGATCCAACGGAAGCAAATGCCCCTTGCTGATTAAAAAATAAGACACTGTGGCAGCTATTAGTGTTAGTACCATAATACCATAATAATAGACATTGAGTGTGCGTATAACTTTTTGTTCCATATTGATAATTATTGCATGGTTAGACAAGATTAGACAAGAGTATAACTATCCTTTGAAATCTATCCTGTTGATGATAGAACGCCCCAGAGTCACTTCATCTGTATATTCCAGTTCATTGCCTATAGCCACACCACGTGCTATCTGACTAACACGCAAAGACTCAACTTCCGACAAAGACAATAAACGTCGGTAGATGTAAAAGTTAGTCGTATCCCCCTCCATAGTCGTGGGCAAGGCTAATATAACTTCATGCACATGCTCCGGTGCTATACGTGCAATCAGGGAATCTATCTCTAAGTCCGACGGACCTATCCCGTCCATGGGAGAAATGACACCTCCTAATACATGGTACAGACCATGATACTGTCCCGTGTTCTCTATAGACATCACATCTTGGATGTTCTCCACAACACAAATAGTCTGCCTGTCACGTGAATGCGATTGGCATATGGGACATATCTCCTGATCCGATATAGTATGGCATACTCGGCAGTAATGCACATCATTCTTCAAAGTCGTGATTGTCGAGGTAAAGGCATCTACATCTTTGCTGGATTGGCGCAGCAAGTGCAGAACTAATCGTAGGGCTGTCTTACGACCTATCCCGGGTAATGACGCAAACTGGTTTACAGCATTGGTGAGTAATATCGAGGGGTAGTTATTATCCATCACTTTCAATCATTTTTCTTAGTCCACCTGGCAGGTATAACACGATATGCATATCGTTCTCGCATATGCTCGGCATTGGGGCAGTCGCACCTGTGAATACGTATCCCTTTAGTGATGCTGATAAAACCAAATATAGGATCTGATGGCTGTGGATTACAACACTTAGCCAAATTATAATCCACATTCTTCACATTGATGTCCACCTCCAAAGCCAACGCCTCTTGTGACGTCGGTTGATAAGTCGCTGGCGCATGTACTGCAGAGACATCGTGCAAAGCATCCAAGGTCTGATACACCTCCTTGATATGCAAAATATCTTCCTTACCTAATGCAATGGATTGGTATAAATCGCTAACGGCTTTGTAACCTAACTTGGTTGCCATACGCGAAATATGAGACTCGTCATACTCTATCTTCCAGTTCTTAAAACGCCTCTCCAGCATCTCTCGTCCCTCTGCGGCATTGCGATACTCAACCTCTTTCAACGACTGACGAATCTTATTCTTGGCACGATTGGAAACTACCACATTCAGCCAATCCGCCGAGGGCCTTTGATTAGGAGAAGTTAGTACTTCTATCTTATCACCATTCTGCAGTTTCTGACGAATACTGACATTTTGGCCACGAATACGTCCTCCCACACAGTGACAACCGACTTCGCTGTGTATCGAGAAAGCAAAATCAAGTACTGTCGCTCCCGCTGGTAAACGCTTCAAGTCACCTGTTGGCGTAAAGACATAAACACTTTGTCTGTCGATGTTCATCCTATGACCATCCACACCCTTATATGCCCAATGTGCCGCAACTCCTTTCTCTGCCACCTCATCCATACGACGAGTACGTATCTGCACTTCTACCCATTTATCCTCAGGTCCCAACACCGTCGTATGCAGACTCTCATACCCATTCTCCTTAGGGACACTCAACCAATCACGCAACCGCTTGGGATTAGGCTTATACATATCAGTTATTAATGAATACACCTGCCAGCAATCCTGTTTCTCCCGATCCGTTGGAGAATCTATGATGATGCGAATGGCAAACAAGTCGTATATGTTATCGACATCGCAATGCTGCACCTGCATCTTATGATAGATACTGTGAATCGACTTGGGGCGTCCCTTAATGGTAAAAGTAAAACCTGCCTGGGTCAATTTCTGCTCCAAAGGAGTTATGAAAGATGTTATGTATGAATCACGTTGCGCCTTCTTTTCATTGAGCGCATGAGCTATATACTTATATGTGTTGTAATCAGTAAACTTAAGGGATAAGTCCTCCATCTCTGTCTTAATCGCATACAGTCCCAACCGATGTGCCAAGGGAGCATGCAGAGTAATCGTCTCATGTGCTACATGACGCCGACGTTCTGTATCTCCCTCCTTGTCCAACTGGCGCAACAACTCCAGACGCTCCGTAAGGATAGTGTAGAGAACTTGATTACTATCTTCCATTCTGATACCTCTTTTTTCGCGTGCAAAATTACGAAAAGATTTGTATACATGAAAAACTATTTGTACTTTTGCAGCGTTTTCTCGTGCTCCTATGCATGGGGGAAATATCAGTTATTGAAACTTATAAATATACAGATATGAAACCATCTAAGATCATCATTCGTGTTTTGTTGTGTATTGCTATATTCGTTATGGCATATTTATGTTGGATGAGTGTGCTCACTCCTATTCGTTTCGAGGAACAACGTTCAATACGTGAGAAAGCAGTCATCAATAACTTAATCAGTTTACGTACTGCAGAGGCACAATTTCGCTTGGATAAAGGTTACTTTACCGCGAATCTTGACTCTTTGATTCTGTATCTGAAAACAACACCCAAAAAGGAAGTATTGAAAGAGGGGTCTCTGACAGAGAAGCAACTGGAAGATGGACTGACAGAGCCCAAGGCTGCAAAGATATTGGAGCGGGCACGAACCAAAGCACAACGCAAGATGAATTTTCAAGGTGCAGATAGTTTGGCTCAACTATACCAGTATGTATGGAACAACGATACAGAAGTGAAAGCGGCTAATCTGCAGGGCTTCCGCCGTGACACCATATTAACCAATATGATCCAATCGTTGTACAAAGGACAATACAACGAAGAGACAATAGGTCAGATTATCTATATTCCATATACAGACAAAATGAAATATGAGGTTGAGACGAACAACAACTATACCACATCACAGGGCATTCGTGTACCTATTTTAGAAATTCGCGCTCACTACAACACCTATTTAAGTGATTTGGATAAACAGGAATTAGTTAACCTGATAGATAAAGAAACAAAATTAGAACATTACCCGGGCTTGAAAATAGGTTCCGTAGAGGCTCCTAATAACAACGCCGGTAACTGGGAGTAACATATTGTACGATGCGGGTGTGCCTATAAGACAATGGCTCGCTAATAAAAGGATAAAAAATATACTATGAGAATAATCTCTGGTAGGTTTAGGGGGCGTCGATTGATGCCCCCTAAAAATATCACAGCACGACCGACAACAGACTTTGCAAAAGAGAGTCTGTTCAACTTGCTCAACAATCTAATGGACTTTGCTGGAGTGGAAATGCTGGACTTGTTTGCTGGCACAGGAAGTATAGGTATAGAGTTTATCTCACGTGGAGCAAAAGAAGTTACCTCTGTAGAAATGGCTCACACTCAGCAGAATTTTATCATTTCTGTATGTAAACAACTAAACATAAACAACCTGCATGTCATACGAACAGATGTTTTTCGTTACATCAAAACGTGTCGCCTGCAGTATGATTTTATATATGCAGATCCTCCCTATGACTTACAGGCACTACCTACTCTACCTAACCTGATATTCGAACAACAACTGCTTAAAGAAAATGGACTGTTTGTATTGGAACATTCCAAGAACAACACCTTTCAAGCACATCCGCACTTTGTAGAACAGAGAACCTATGGAAGCGTAAACTTCTCTTTCTTTGCGTAAGCCTTAACTGAGTAAGCCTTGACTGGGCAACCATTGCTTTACTATACTTCAAAAAAGGGGTTTATCCTAAACGCGATATCCGCATTAGTTCGTCTTCTTCAAGAAGTTTAATCTTTCGCCCATCAATACTAATCAGTCCCTCATTGGCAAATTGAGAGAGTGTGCGAATGGCATTAGATGTGGTCATATTGGACATATTTGCCAAGTCTTCCCGTGACATATACATGGCTATGGTTACTCCATCTTCGTCCATCCCATAGGTCTGTTTTAGTGTAAGCAATGTTTCTGCCAAACGTCCACGTATATGTTTCTGTGTAAGGTTAACCGTTCTCGACTCAGAGATTGCTAAGTCTTTCGCTATCGCAACAAGTACACCAAAGCAGAAAGCATTATTTCGCTGTACTACCTGAAGAAATGCTTCGCGTTGAACGCGGTACACAACTGTTTGCTCTAATGCACTGGCACATGAGGAGTGTTTATCCCCAACAATTGCACTTCTGTATCCGAACATATCATGGGGCTTAAGCAGTCGTATTATCTGTATTCTCTGACCGACTCCCTCTTTGGACAGACGGACAGTGCCGGAGATGACCATCATAATATGCGTAGGAGAATCACCCTCGTGGTGTATCATTTCGTTCTTACGATATTTCTTTACCTCGGAGGCTCCGTCAATAAATGATTTCTGTTCCGGCGTGAGCAAGTCCCAGATAGGATTTAATTCCCAAAGCTTGGCAAAATATTCCAGACCTTTTTGCATACCGTGCATCTAATTTGGGCACAAAGATACTATATTTTGTCGAAACATACAAAAAAGGAATATATATCATACTGCTTTCAAATTTTTTTTCGTAACTTTGCAGTCACAAAACGAAGATAGTTAACTAACATCTATACACTATGGATATATCCGTTGTTATTCCTCTCTATAACGAGTCTGAAAGTTTGCCTATCCTAATGGATTGGATTAAGAATGTGATGGAGACTCACTCGTTAAGTTATGAAGTATTATTTATAAATGATGGTTCAACCGACACATCATGGGAGGTTATCCGACAGTTACGTAGTAATAACGAACACGTTCGTGGTATTTGCTTCCGTCGTAACTATGGCAAATCTGCCGCTCTGTATTGTGGGTTTCAGGCGGCAGAAGGTGATGTCGTCATCACGATGGATGCTGATCTACAAGATTCGCCGGATGAGATACCCGAGTTATATAGAATGATAAAAGAGAACGGTTATGACCTGGTCAGCGGGTGGAAACAAAAGAGATATGACAATAAATTGACTAAGAATCTTCCAAGCAAGTTGTTTAATGCTACAGCACGTCGTGTGACTGGGATCAAATTGCATGACATGAATTGTGGGTTAAAAGCATACAGAAAAGAAGTAGTAAAGAATATCGAGGTCTTCTCTGAGATGCATCGCTATATTCCTTACCTCGCAAAGAATGCCGGTTTTGGAAATATCGGAGAAAAAGTTGTACAACATAGAAAGCGTGAGTTTGGGAATAGCAAATTTGGTATGAACCGCTTTGTGAATGGTTATCTGGATCTGTTGACACTATGGTTCCTGAATAAGTTTGGAAAACAGCCAATGCATTTCTTCGGTTTGATAGGTACACTGATGTTTATGTTGGGTTTTATTGCAATCATTGTTGTGGGTGCGATGAAGATTTACGCCATACATCAGGGTATTCAGGCCATGTTGATAGGAGTGAATCCGTATTTTCATCTAAGCATATTGATGATGATATTGGGTTGTATGTTATTCTTGGCAGGGTTCCTGGGTGAACTGATTATTCGTAATTCTACTGAGCGAAACAACTACCTCATACGTGAAAAGATAGAATGACAACAAGTGAACTTTTTGATTACTACCGCACTACTGGACCATTAAACGAGGAGGATTGCTTGGACTATGTATCTTGGGTTCAAGATGCTCCGGACATAACTAAAAGTGCAATGGCTGTGTCAGGGTTGACGTTGTCACTATTGGAGAACAGTTGGGATAGGAAGAGAATAGAATTTTTAGCCATGTCGGCTAATTCTCGTTTAACAAGTGGCATTGTAACAGAAAGAGCACTAATCGGGTTGCTCTTAGTAATGATAATGTACGATACTGATGTACGTACGGATCAAACCTTGATAGATACATTACAAGATAGCCTACTATATAATCCGGATTTAACGTTTTCGGCATTATGTGCCATTGCTCGCACAACACAAGTTAAAAGAGTCGAAGAGTACAATAGATGCATGGCCAAAGAGTTACAACCGATACTGTCGGAGCAATCAACGGAAAATCTATATGATGTATTTCAGCATCATCAGCAAGAGATAGAGCGTATAAATAGACTACAGTTAGATCAGAACTTTTTATTCTTCAAGGACGCATACCAAACACCCTTCTTTCGCGAACGCGCTGCGAATTGGTTCATCCCATGGACAGAGAAAGCACTGCAGAATATAGATGAAGAAGATAGAGAACACGTACAGAAATTATTGAACGTTTGGGTAATGTGCGATAGTGATAAATATGCCTTAGGAAGTATGTATCCAATATTACGAAAGACCATACAAGAACGCATTCCTTTGGACAGTTTGGTATCAAACAAAAAAACGGATACATCAATCAATGGATATGTACAGCAAATGTATCGCTTTTTTCGGTTATCTCCTTTTACTCAAACTAAGCCATTCGACATAGTTCCTCAATTGCGTGAAAAAGTCCTCTACAGATGGGTCGTCGTTGGACAACAAGCACAAGAGACTATTTCTGAGTTATTGCAAGGAGTATAATCAGTTATGACCGAATAGACATATTTCCACATACTTTTTTTTCACGCTATTTGCATAGGTAGATTTATTGTTGTACCTTTGCAGCGTAAAAGTGAAGTGCGGCATTAGCACATCGGTAGTGCATCAGCTTCCCAAGCTGAGGAGGAGGGTTCGACTCCCTTATGCCGCTCTATAGCCCGAACTTATAGTTGAGGGCTATAATAGTCAATAGTGAGTCTGTTCATCGCAGTATAGGAAAGAAGCACGTACCCACGTTCTGATCTCCTGATACTGAGGAAAGTCCGGGCAGCATAGAGCGACACGGCGGTTAACAGCCGTTAAGTAGTAATGCTTAGTCACTGGTACAGAGACGAGTTCGCATGTAAAGAGCGAGGTGAAACGACTATACCGTGTGCTGCAATTCCAAGTAAACTGACGTTTGAGCGTTGCTCGTGCAAGTCAGAGGGTAGGAAGCGATAGAAGTATATAGCAATATATGCTCAAGATTAATGATGGACACCATTACATGGTGATGGTACAGAACCCGGCTTATCGACTCACTATTTCTTTTGGTCATGCATATACATTTTTATACTATGAAGAAAGTTATTATCTCACTATTTTCTACAGTCTTCTTGTCTTTCTGCCCATTATGGGCCGTACCTATTGTAGAGAAAGCAGAGCCGCTATCGTGGTGGACAGAGATGCACTGCCCGTTGACAGTTATGTTTTATGGTCAAGACTTGATGGATGCTACGGTAACCGTGCAGTACTTAGAGCATGGCAAAGTACAGAAAGGTGCTTGTCAAGGATTGATTCCTACAGATCAACATAATGCAGAGAGTAAAAATTACCTGTTTGTTGATTTCGAAGTCAACAAACCAGGTACCTATCGCATTACTTTTACAAAGGGCAGACGAAGTACATATTATGACTATACTATCAATAGTCGCCGTCCAGGAAGTCGAGAACGCCAATCTTTTTCATCGTCTGATGTCATTTATCTAATCATGTCTGACCGCTTTGTAGATGGCGACACCACAAACAACACTGTACCAACCATGCGCGAAGCGTGTGATAAACAAAATGTACTAGGACGTTTTGGTGGCGACATAGAGGGGATCATCCGGACCTTAGGACATATATCCGATTTAGGTGCTACTGCAATATGGCCTACGCCTCTACTCTGCGATGATGAGCCAACTGTGTCGTATCATGGATATGCTTGCTCAGACTACTACCATATTGACCCCCGCTATGGTACCAATACCTTGTACCGGGACATGGTAAAAAAGGCTCATGAGAAAGACTTAAAAGTGTTAATGGATATGGTACCTAATCATTGCGGCACATCACACTGGTGGATGAAAGACCTACCTTTCAGTGATTGGATAAACCAGTGGGATAGTTATACCACAACGAATAATGTATTCTCTGCAAACTACGATATTCACGCCGCGATATACGATAGGAACATTGGCAACAATGGTTGGTTTGACCATGCTATGGCAGATATGAATATTCGCAACCCATACCTGCTGAAGTACTTTACCCAGTGGGCTATATGGTGGATTGAGTATGCTGACCTGGACGGTCTGCGTGTGGATACCTATCCATACCTGGAGCCACAACCTGCTACTCAATGGATAAAGGGAATACGTGACGAGTATCCGAATATCAATATCGTAGGTGAATGCTGGACACGTCCTGCATCGGCTGTTGCATACTGGCAAGAAGGGAGTAAGAACTTCGACGGGTTTAATAGTCACCTCCCCTCAGTGATGGACTTTCCCCTTAATGAGGCTATCCGACAGGCCCTTGCAGAAGATGGTAAAGCCTGGGGAGCAGGAACAATGAGAATATATGATGTTTTGGCAATGGATTACCTGTATGCTGATATAAATAATCTACTTATCTTTGTAGGGAATCACGATATGGACCGTATTACTGACGTAGTGAGAGATAATGATTTACGTCGTGTCAAACTTTGTATGACATTGATAGCCACCCTGCGAGGGATACCACAAC
>CAVKDW010000054.1:0-11883 GCA_963655075.1 Muribaculaceae bacterium
CCAACGAAATAGGACAGTAACATAATCACGAAGTAGCAGACGGTACTGCTTGCTGCGGAAGCGATATATCCGATATGGGGAACAAAGATAACCTGTAAGGTAAAGGTAATAACTACACCAATGAGAGAAAAATAGGCTCCCCATTCTGTCTTGTCGGTCAATTTATACCAGAAACTGAGATTGAAATAGACGCCCTGAAAGATGTAAGTCCAGAGCACAATCGGCACAACCACCAATCCCTCCCAGTAACTCGGTGCAATGATGAACTTCAGCAAGTCAAGATAGAACACCATACCCAGCAGTATCATATACGAGAATATAATATAGTACTTCATGGCATCTGCGTATGCCTCCACCGAGTGCTTATCTTTGTGCTTTGCAAAGACGAAAGGCTCGTAGGCATAACGGAACGCCTGCGTGAACATCATCATTACCATCGCTACTTTGAAACACGCACCGTAGATACCGAGTTGCGTCTGCGCATCTGTACCCGAACAGAAGAAGGGGAATAGAATACGGTCAAGTGTCTGATTCATGATACCGCATACACCGAGTACCAGCAGCGGCAGTGAGTAGCGAAGCATACGCTTCTCCAACGCCCACGAGAAACACCACCCTTCTTGTTTACGGCGAGCACAGAACGATAGTTCTTTATGCTGTATGCTTGTCGCCATTTCCGTAGCCCCCTCTTTGACGGGGTCCCCGCAAGCACTGCGTAGTGGGGTGCTCTTGAGAGGGTTGGGGGAGTATCCTTTCATGGCAGGCAGCAGGCACAGCGTCTGTATCCCCGTCGCTATGATATTAGCCACAAACACATACCCCACACCATAGTCCGGGTTATACCACACCGAGATGATGCTCCAGTCCTGTATCTTGGGACACAGCACAAGGAAGAATAGGTTGAGTACTATATTTAGGAATACGAACAGCAGTTTGAGTACAGCAAAGCGTATAGGACGTTTCTTATAGCGCAGGTAAGCAAAAGGAATACTTGCGAAAGCATCCATAGCCACTACCACGCTCAACAGTGCAATAAACTCCGAGTGGGTAGGGTAGCCCAATACATTCGCTATTGGCTGCCGGAAGACGCAGCACACCACGGCAAAGAGCAGCGAGGTCGCAAAGAGGCTGACCATTGCGGTCGTATAGACGGTGTTCGGGTTCTCGTCTTCTTTGTTGGCAAAGCGGAAGAAGCCCGTCTCCATGCCGTAAGTCAATATCACGAGCAGCAGTGCCGTCCACGCATACAGATTAGTGACGATACCATAGTCGGCTTGTTGAGCCAATACATAGGTGTATAGCGGCACTAACAACCAGTTCAAGAACTTGCCCACAATGGACGAAAGCCCGTAAATAACGGTATCTTTCGCCAATGATTGCATAGACCCCCTCGGTACCCCTAAATTACTCATCTTTTTCTGATTTAGTATCTTTACCCGCTACAATGAGCACTATTTCGCCTTTAGGAGGGAACTGTTTGAAGTGTTCTGTGAGTTCGGCGAGATTGCCGCGGCAGGTCTCTTCGAACTTCTTGCTTATCTCTCTGCTCACACTGGCACGGCGGTCGTTACCCAATACCGTTGCCAACTGCTCTAAGGTCTTTACCAAACGGAAGGGTGACTCGTAGATGATCATCGTATGGTCTTGTTCTGCCAGAAGGTTGAGTCTTGTCTGCCGCCCTTTCTTCTGCGGCAGGAAGCCCTCGAAATAGAAACGGTCACAAGGTAACCCGCTATCTACCAATGCTGGCACAAAAGCCGTTGCCCCTGGCAGACACTGCACCTCGACACCACGCTCTACACATGCTCGCACCAGCATAAAACCTGGATCACTGATACCTGGCGTACCCGCATCGGAGATAAGTGCCACATTCATACCTGCAACAATACGTTCTGCCATACCGTCGGATGTCTCGTGCTCGTTGAACTTATGATGCGACCGTAGAGGCGTGTGTATATCATAATGCTTGAGTAGAACAGACGAGGTGCGGGTGTCCTCAGCGAGTATAATATCCACCTCTTTCAGCACACGCAGCGCACGCAGCGTGATATCTTCGAGATTACCGACCGGTGTGGGAACGACGTAGAGCATCCTTGTTAGTTTGGCGTTGAAGGTTGAGAGTTTAGAGTATGCAGTTAGTTGAATCGACGACGCAGGACGTTCTCGAATAGTTGAGCAGCGTGGGTGTCGTGGTCCCAACTGAAGTGCTGGTTGATATACTCGGTTGCATCCTCTATCGATTGCAAAGCATTGATGTCGTCCAGTGTCTTCTGCATCAACTCGCCGTTACCAACGAATAGTTCGCGTTGGAAAAGGAACCTGTCTCCTAAGGATATGGCTTGGCGAATATCCTGTACAGCCGAACCGAACAAAGAGGTCTGCGTAGGTACCCCCTTGACATGCTGTACGGGTTCTGCAACAGACTCCATAGTAGGCTTTGATTCTACTACAGGTTCAGTAACTTGCTCTGTTACCGGCTTGGGCTCAGGAATAGGCTCTGCACATGCAGACTCGACGATAGGTTCGGACTCAGGTCTGGATTCTGCAACCGGCTCATCAGACAGTTCGTCCTCGTCTATGATGAGTTCGACTTCGACCTCTGGTTCTGCATCTTTTGTTGCCGCAGGACGTGACACCAATGCGCTGATGCGCTCTTGCAGTTGTGTAACCAACTTGACTACATCTTGGTCAGTATTGGAGTTGGCTTCCAACTGCCGTTCTAATAATGCCACACAATGCTCTAAAGCAGAGAGTCTCTGCTCCAGAGCATTGATGTATGCGCTTAATGATTGAATGAGATTATCGTTCATATATGATATAGTGATATTTAGCATGCAACTCTTTCAAGCCATTTTACCATACCGAGCATGATACCCATCGATACTACGCAAACGCCGAAGAACACAGCCCAGCAGTACTGAATAGGCCAAGCGTTATACATCACGGGACCTACCCATATCATCAGGTTGCCGAGGGCTGTTGCACCTAACCATAGTCCTTGACATAGACCTACCATATGACGTGGTGCCACTTTGCTGACGAACGACAGTCCTAATGGGGAGATAAACAACTCGGCTACGGTCAGGAAGAAATAGGTGACGATGAGCACCCAAGGTCCTGCTTTACTTAGTCCGGCATTGGTCATTGTCTGGGCATCCATAGCACGAAAGGCTTCACCCGATGGGTAGCCCATTACACCGGAGAATATCATCAGGAACAAGTATGCACATGCGGCAATACCCATGCCTATAGCAATCTTACGAGGAGTGGATATACTCTTGCCTTTGTGTGCTAATGTACTGAAGATAAACATAATGATAGGCGTCAGTATAATCACAAAGAATGGGTTGAGTGCCTGCCATATCTCTGGAGCGATAGACTTCGTTACTACAAAGTCACGTGCAAAGACTGACAACGACTGACCGTTCTGGTGGAATGAGAACCAGAAGAATATAGCCACGCCGAGTACTGCGAACAGGGCGTACATGCGCTGTTTAATCTCTTTTGCCATAGCGGCCTTCTCCTCTGCTGTGTAGTTAACCACGGCATTGTCGGCTTTCTTAGCAGGTTGAGGGAATATCTTCTTGGTGGCAAGGAATATCACCAACGAAATAAGCATGGCAAGTACCGATGCAATGAACGAGAGGTGAATACCTGTGTTGAACACGTTGATATACTCTTGGCAGAAAACACTCAGGTCATTCAGTACATATCCGTCACCAAGCACCTGTTGCATAGTCTCGGTGAACTTAGTTGTCTCAATACCATCTTTCAGATACTGGTGGCAGAGCGCAGGCATATCAGCATTATAGACAAGGTCGTGTGCTCGGAGCCACCACTGACGCAGCAGCGGTGCTACGAATGGTGCTACTAATCCGCCGATATTGATGAACACATAGAATATCTGGAATCCTGAGTCGCGACGATCCTTTGCCCGTGCTAACGCTTCAGGTCCTTCTTTAGCAGCTTCTGCTTCTACCTCGTCGTACATCTTGCCTACGATGGCTTGCAGGTTCCCCTTGAATAGTCCGTTACCAAAAGCAATCATCAGCAACGCAACGCAGGTGAAGACAAGGATTGCCCACCATTCGCTATCACCATCTACTTGACTGAATACAGGTACTGCGAGAGCAATATAGCCGAGTGCCATGATGATAAGTCCCCACTGGATGGTCTTGTTGTAGTTCTGCGTCTTATCGGCAATGAAACCACCGAGCAGGCTGAGTACGTAGATGCCGCAGTAAAAGACGGAGTAGATGACGCCCGCAGTAGCATCTGGTAATCCGAACTTAGACACAAGGAAGAGCAGCAGTACTGCATTCATAATGTAGTAACCAAAGCGTTCGCCCATATTGGCAAGGGCAGCAGGAATCAATCCTTTTGGATGTTTTTTGAACATAAGTCTTTTTTTAATGGTTATTATTAGGGTTAGTTATTTGTCTTAACGATATCGCACCAGTGGTACTTGTCTTCGGTTCGCCCGTATTGGATATCACGTATGGCATTGTATAGGCGTGTCATAACAGGACCCGGCGTGTCACCGAATGAATAGGTGATGTCGTTATCGGGGTCATAGACACGGTTGATAGGGGACACCACACATGCTGTGCCGCAAGCGGCTGCCTCTTCCATATCCGCCAATTCGGTGACAGCAATCGGTCGGCGTACCACTTGCATACCCATATCGCGGGCGAGAGTCATCAGTGCATCATTGGTGATACTGGGCAGTATGGCAGCAGAATCTGGAGTGAGATACTCCATACCCTGCTTGGTGGTGCGTATGCCGATGAAATTAGCCGCACTACACTCGTCTATATACTGATGCGTCTTGGCATCGGTGAACATACAGTCGTAGCCTGATGCGTGGGCGGCTTCGCTAGCACGGAAAGAGGCAGCATAGTTTCCTCCTACTTTCCATTGTCCTGTGCCGAGAGGTGCAGCACGGTCAATATGTCGATTCACGATGAAAGGTGTACAATGAAATCCGCCTCCGAAATACGAACCTATCGGTGTAGGGATGACGATAAACTCACAGTCTTTACCAGGTCCGACGCTTATCTCAGGGGTCGTGGCAAGCAGCACTGGACGGAAATACAGCGTAGCACCGCTCTCATACGGTGGCACATAATCCATGTTCTTCTCCAATGCTAACCGTATCGCATCGCAGAAGAGGTCTTCTGGCACGGGAGACATACACAGTCCTTCAGCAGATCGCCTCATGCGGCGTGCGTTCTCTTCCATGCGGAAGATACGTATCCTCCCATCCACACCACGGATGGCTTTCAGTCCCTCGAACAGCCCTTGTCCGTACTGGATACCCGTGGCGGCGACATGGATAGTCATGTGTTTGTCACGTGTGGCATAAGGCTTCTCCCATACACCACGGTGACAAGTGGCACGAACGATATAGTCCGTCTCAGTATAGTGAAATGTCAGTTTACTCCAATCTATCATAAGTATAATATTGCTTCATTGCCCATGTTGAACAGCAGATCCACAATACTTAAGTTATCGGTATATCCTTGTTTATCAGCGAATATCTGATAATATGGTTTATCGCTTCCTGTCTCCCAGTACTGCTCCAAGTCCTGTCTTTGCCAGTCTGTCGTGCGAGAGAGAGTGACAGGTTTGTCGAGCAGTCCGAGTATGACTTCATTGAGCGCATCGTTATAGTCTATGAGGTAGATGTATTCCTTCTCATAGAACGGTCGGAACTTATCCTCGTAATAGACGAAGTAAGGCGTATGTTGATAAGCACTGACGAGTGCCATCCAGTGCTGATGCTGCCACTTACTCTGATAGGTGATACGCACATCCTTGGTATATTGTTTGCTCTCACATTTCCCCACAGGGATACTCAGTGTCTGTACACCATTAGTGCCTGCTATGCGACACCTGTTGCGGTAGGTCTGTTTTGGAAACGACTCCCACTGCTCTATCTCTACCGGCTCCTGTGTGTGCAAGAGTGCTCGGTAGTACGCTATCGGCGCCATATATCCTGTCGGCAAAACCATCTGCCTCAATTTGTTAATGTGTAATTACATATAATGCTGCTTTTATTTCCATCCTTTGAAGGGGGTAGGGGAGAGGTCTATTTCTTAGCATTCATCCCGATCCTGTTCCACCGTATATGTCCTTTGCCCCAGTCTTTGTCCTTCTCAATACTTAACCAGATGAATATGGGGCGTCCCACGATATGGTCTTCCGGCACGAAGCCCCAGTAACGACTATCTGCAGACTTATGACGATTATCACCCATCATCCAGTAGTAGTCCATATTAAACGTGTAAGGGTGTCCTATCTGCATATCCTTATGTTCGTAGGCATCACCAATGCGCTTATATACCCAATAGTTATCCTCTGTTATCATCAACGTTTCACCCTTGCGCGGGATATAGATAGGACCATAGTTGTCACGTGTCCATGTGTTATGCCCTAACGGATAGACCTCGCCACCGTAGTTCTCGGGCTCTATCTCAATACTGAGTATATGTGTATTCTTTTCCAACTCCGCTTTCATTGCTTGTGTGAGAGGAAGACGATAAACATCGCCGTTATGACCATCTCTCTGGTCTTCTTTGGAGATACCTATCTTACTCAGGTAACTGCTACCTAACACATGTCCGTCTGTCCGTATGAGATAGTTGTGTTGCATGCTCTCACGGGTTGGCTCTGGCACGCCATTGATATATACTATATTATCGATTACCTGCAGCGTATCTCCAGGTGTCCCCACACAACGCTTCACGTAGTTCTCGCGTCTATCAACGGGACGCGCTACTATCTCGCCGAAGATGTCTTTTCTATTCTCTACTACCCGTTTGCCATAATAGTGACACAGAGTATAGTAATCCGGGTTCTGCATGCCTATGCACACCGTATCGCCAGCGGGGAAATTAAACACTACGATGTCGCCTTTCTTGGGTGTGTCCCAACCACGCAGACGCTTGTATTCCCATTGCGGGTGCTCTATATAACTCTTACCTCCTCCTAACCATTTTGGGAAGGTGTGCTGCATTAACGGCATAGAGAGTGGAGTATTCGGTACGCGTGCACCGTAGTCCATTTTGCTCACATACAAGAAATCCCCTACACGCAGACTCTTCTCCAACGAGGAGGTCGGTATCTGGTAGTTCTGGAAGATATAGAGATTGATGAAATACACGGCAATCAGTGCAAAGAGGATAGCGTCAATCCATGAACAGACGGTGTACAGCGCAGCGTTCTCGTGCGGGTTCACCATCCCTTTCTCTTTCTCGGCTTTAGTCAGCGGTTTATACTTACGCCACCAGTTCCATGGGATATACTTCGTGGTGAACATATCGGGAATGATGGGCAGTAGCAGAAGCCACCAGAGGCTCTTGGGGTCATCCCATGCGACCCATACGATGAATGCGATGAATATAGCACTCCACACACCTGCGGCTACCCAGCCACGGGTCTTGACGGCAGATATCCTATCTTTGAACGTCTTCTCTTTGAATATATTCATAAACCTAATACGTTTTGCATAGTGTAAAAACCTTTCTTTCCTTGTATCCATTCAGCCGCAATAACAGCACCTATAGCGAAACCTTTGCGCGACTTCGCCTCATGGCGGATAGTCAAAGTATCCATCTCGCTGTCCCAACGCACCTCGTGGATACCGGCTACTTCGCCTTCACGGATAGACTCAACAGGACACTGCAACGGTAGCAGTTCTTCTGCTAAGGTCTTGGCTGTCCCACTGGGTGCGTCCTGTTTGTGGATATGATGTATCTCGGTGATGCTGGGCGAGTAGTCAGGATAGGGTGTCATCATCGCTGCCATGCGTCTGTTGAGAGCAAAGAGGAGATTCACACCGAGACTATAGTTGCTCGACCAGATAAAGCCGTGACTACTTGTCAGTCCTTGATTGATAATCGCTTGAACGTCCCAACCTGTTGTCCCGCACACAACGTTCACACCATGCTCCAATGCCTTGCGGACGTTGTCTGCGGCAGTCTTGGGTGTAGAGAACTCTATCGCCACATCTGCCGAGACGAAAGCAGGCGAGTCGATATCGCCACCGTTATCTTTGTCGATGATACATACTATCTCGTGACCGCGCTCCCGCGCCACTTCCTCGATGATATGTCCCATCTTTCCGTGTCCTATGAGTGCTATATGCATATGAACATAATACTATACAACGTGTGTTGGGCTACATACAATGGCGTACGCACAAAACCGCGCAAAGTTACGACTTTTCTTTTGGATATGCAAACTTTCAACATAGAGTACAGGGTAGCCACATCAAAATGTGCAGTATGTTAGAGATTGTATTGTGCGAATGGTGATATTTGTGGCGGAGAAGATGACGTGGATATAAGCGGGTTTGCACACCCTGCCGATGCACTATAACCGATGCACTATACTTGAGTGTTTGCACAACATGCATACACGATATGAACCTGTTGCGTGCATGGTGGGAAGTTATATAAACTACGCAATTTTTTTTACAGCTTATACCATTATTACCCACAGCCAATACGTACAAATAAGGGACTGCCTAACTATACTTGTCAGACAGTCTCTGTTTATTATGACAAAAGTACGGATTACTCAATGCTATCTACAGATATTTTATCTTTAATAGCGTTCGAAACATCGTTGCAAATATCTATTGTTTCATCTTCAATATACGTTATAACCTCTTCTACAACATTTGTAGTTGCTTCCCTCGTGCTATGCACACAAGCTTTTCTAAATCTTTGTTTTAAAGCGTACACTACATCTGCCTGTTCGTCTGTCAACCGAAGATCATCGAAGTCTGCCTCCAAATTGGCATACTCCAGATATGCTTTCTGCCATTCCTTATCGGTAAATCTTTCACCACGTTTTTCCACTCTTTCTGTTAGTGTACGTAGTTCAGATATTCTTTTGTCTGCAAGGTTGCATGCTAACAAAGTTAAAATGACTACGAGAACAATGAATAACTTTTTCATTCTTTTATAAAATTAGAAATATTGAAGGTACCAGTCATTGGCTGTATCTCAATTTTGCCAGTTAGGATATTAAAGAAGAACTCTCTAATCTCATCAAACGCCAGTTGTTTGACTTTACCTTGAGCATCTGTACCAAAATCATAAGTTCGCAGCAGTTGTGGACCTAGAGCAGCTGCAGTTAGTAAAAAGTGATTATGGAATTTGTCAGAATCAACTAAATCCGCTGCAAGGACTTTGCCGACCACAGTATAACTATGAAGATTCTTCTGCATATCTTCACCAGTTAGAGTAGTCTTTAAATCATCGGACTCTATGTTCATTTCTATTCTCCCGGACTCAGCAGATTCAGGCAAACTTCTATACAAAGATCCCAAATCTGCTAGACTTAAGTTGTACATACGAGTTCCTGGACTATAGCTTATCTTTTCAACAGAGAAAGCAGTAGGAAGCAGCATTTGGATCGTACCTTCGATATGTATACTGGGAACGTTAAATGTGCCAATTATGCAATTATTTAGGTCTGCTGATAATGTTGCAAAAACACCACCAATAATTACACAATTTTCGAGAGAGATTTCATCTGCATAAATACTACCAGCAACAAAAGCATTGACTAATGAAACACTTTTTGCATTGATGTCAGAGTGGAAAGATAACTGACATTGTTGGGCACGTGATACCACGGAACTTGATGACGCCACGCACTTTTGAAAATCAACAATACCTTTAGCATCGGAATTGATATGTAATTCTCGCTGAGAGAACACTGCACCAGTAATGCGCGTATCACCACCTTGAATTTCGATTTGTGCCGCATATATAGGGCCTTCGACTGTGGTATCCGCTTGAATGGTAACGATGCGAGTTAACTCTGCAATCTTACCAGGAATAATACCACCTTTTACTAAGTTACCATTGAGCAAGATATTTGTCTCATTGATATGTATTTCTTTCAAATCTTTCATAGAATTACATTGAATATAGTTTTGATATTAAATTTTTAACCCGAGTAGAATGTGCATCATTTGCAGCACTCTCATTTATAAGATTATTAAAATAAACAGAAACATTTTCTTTTTCTTCTTCTGTCATTTCAGGAATTGATTGGTAATCCAAATGCTCGGATACAACCTTCTCGACTTCAGTAGGAAGAACCTCGCTTGCATAAGCTTGCGAATAGACAACATTATTTTGGTCTACTAAACTAGCACAACAAATAGGAGCAAAGTATTTGAACTCTCTATTATCATTTAGCGTACAATGCTTCAACGTAGTCTCCGTAGCTTGTTTTTTAGCAATAAATGAATTAGCCTCGTTCAATGCTGCTTGAGCATGTTTTTTTGCGATAGCCGTACTTATTTGTGCCTCTAGAATGGCATTCTCCTTGCCTGTCAAAGCAATGACATTTAACATATCTGATTCCATAAAGCGATCTTCTGCTCTATAAATCTCTGTTGCTGCAGAAAATATAGGCTGATCAAGTGTATGAACGCGATTATCCAATTCTTGATTCAACTCACTAAAGACATTGTTATATCGTTCAGATGTACGTTGATAGTCTTTTTCCATTTGGCTTTTTAAAGCGAGTAGTTTCTTTTGCTTTTCATTTATATCTAGTAAAAGAGCTTCAACGCGTTTCTTCAATTCAACAATTTGAGTTGTGATCTCAAATCTTACAGTATTAAAGAAACCATCAACAACGGTATCGCCTATTTGTTTGGCTTTAGCTTGAATACTATCTACTTGTGCAGTTTCTGTAGCAACAACCGTTCCTGTAAGAACATCAACATGCTTTGCACAACTTTTGACGCTTTGGTCAAAAGGAGTTGTATCTACTTTGATATTTACTTGAACATCCTCTTCAACTTCACCTTTGTATGGTAAGCGCACACGTACTGTCTTTTCGCCTCCTGATTGTGAAGCATCATATTTAACGGTTATGTAGTCCTCAACATAGCCTTTGTACTCTTTTACGATGTGCTTAGTATATTGTCTTATATAACTCATAATTTCTCATTTATAGAGATTGATACTTTTGCGCAACTTTCATCAGGCTGTCCATAGTCTTCTTTACGCGATCTGAAACTTCAGTTTCTGCCATCAAACGAACAAGTTCATTGTCTACTAATTCAGTATCTTCTGTTTCATGCCACTGCAGCGATGAGACGGACTGAATAATTTCACCTCGTACTTTAGAAGAATTCAGATCGGTGAGTAATTCCTTGCTATTGTAGACATTAGCAGATACTCCATGCTCATACTGCCCTTCTGCGACAACTATAGGCATATAATGTACTTTAGACTCTGCTTTTTGATTTGATAATAAAATGCGATTTGTTAACGCTTTTTGTTCTTCCATACTCTCTACAAAAGCTTGACTGGCCTCTAATACTTGCATGCCATGATACTTAATATTGGAAGTTAGTATCTTTTGGGCATCTGCAACAGCTTCTGCTTGAACAATTGGGATAGTAGCTGTTAGTGAGGTCATCCTATTTCTCGTTGTTTCTACCTCAGTCGTGGCAAATCGGAAGGTTAGATGATCCAATTCTTGAACGCGCTGACGAAGTTCCTTATTCAATGAGTTGAACGTTTTTCCATACCGCATAGCAGTACGTTGGTAGTCACGTTCCATTTGTTTCTTAATATTTAGCAATTGTTTTGTTTGCTGATTCAGACGAAGCAAATGTGAATCAACTGCACTCTGTAACTTAGCAATTTTTTGTGACAACTGCGAACTCATCAATGCATGGAAGCCACGATTAACATCATTACAAACGCGATCTGCAGCCTCTTGGTCTGCCTTAATGACAGCAGCCTGCATTGCAGCTACGGCAGTAGTTGTTCCTGTAACGTGATTGCTAACAGTTTGCAACTCGTCTGCCATAGGTTGCGTATCGACCAAACAATCTATATG
>CAVKDW010000055.1:0-11569 GCA_963655075.1 Muribaculaceae bacterium
GACTTCTTTTCTAAACTCCTCTACCGTTCGGCACACAACGACCTTATTGCCGTATGCTTGCAGGCGGGGGATGAGTTGTTTCTGGTGGTCGGACAGCCTGCCTGCTTTGCCGTTTTTCATCTCGATATAGAGGCTTGCATAGCCGCCTTTCGGTATCGGGATATGCAAGTCGGGTATGCCACTGGTAACGCCCTCAAGGTGCATCATTATTGCTGTGGTCTTTGTCCTATAGCCGCCGTTCGGGATAGCATAGCACAACACATCGGGGTGAGCCAAACGCAACCAACGCAGACACTCCACCTGCAGGGCGTGTTCGCTCTGTGCCGCCTTGCCTTTGTTGCTCTTGTCCCAGAGGTTATGTAGTTCGTTGATGGTCACTTATGCCTTGTAGTTGTCTATCGACTGGTTGCGGTTGCCCACTTGGCGGAAAGAGACATGTATCCATTGGGTCTTGCCGTTGTTCTCGTAGAGTAGTTGGTCGTGTGATAGGTTGTCCAGTATATCGTATAGTCTGCGCAGGTTGGTGACACCACGCACTTGCAGGTCGGCTGCCTCACCATATTGGTGTTGGCTTGTCGGCTTGCCCCCAACGGCTTTGTTGAGTTCGGCACAGCGGTAGCCGCTACTGATGATGATAGGACTACCGAAGCGCAGACGGGCAGGTTCCAAGACGTTACGACATAGGGCTTGCAGGTTCTCTACGGCATACTGTGGAGGCGTGTTGTCTATCCCGCGCTGTTCGGCTACGGTGGACCGGGTCAGTTCCTCTAATGTAAAATGCGGTGTTAGTTGCATCGTTGCTTACGAATTATGATTTGTGATTGTCTTAGTCCGTGTCGGTGATGATATACCATATAGCGAAAAAGACAACAGCCACTGCAAAGAACGGAGCGGCTACTATCATGCGTATAGTGTATCCTATGCGTTGTACTCGCCGGGTCATCTGCGCTTGCTGTTGGCTCGTATCAGACCGAAGTTATTACGTAGTATCTCCTCAAGTTCGCCCTCTGTGATGTTCAGCGGCTTGCGGCTGTTGCACCCTCTGACCTCACAATAGAACTGCCCCGACAATATGTGCGTGATAGCGTAGGAGTAGAACATGGCGTCATCGTGTTCTCGGTTACGTTCCTCGTATAAGCGGCTTATCTTCTCGGAGAGCCTGTCACATTCGCCTTTGACTTTCTCTTTCTCGGCTCTGACCTCTGCTATCTGCTTGTCCCTGTCTGCCACTATCTCCTGCCACTGCTTTATCTCGTTATTCTCCCTCTCCTGTTTCTTGAGTTGCACCTCTACCTCTTTCATCTGTCTGTTCTGCTTGAAGTAGATGACACTACCTCCTCCGAGAGCAGCAAGCAACGAGCATATAGCCGTCACGATAACGTTTAACCATTCCATTGTTTTATTTCTCCGTGTAGTCTTGGCACGCTGCTGTCTTCGGCGTGCGTCTCTTGTTTCGATACCAGCACACCTGCATGTCCGCTCCGTAGCAGGCGCAGGTGCCACATTGATATACCTTGTTTCTGTTCATCTGTATGCTCTACATAAATCTCCCTGCTATCTTCAGCACCCACGCAGCGATGGTCTTCCAGTTCTTCCACACCACTATGGCTACGGCTACCGCTATAGCCGACAGCAGCACCCAGAAGCCTCTCGTGCAGTTGCGGTAGTAGTCAGGCACTACCTCCAGCGTCACCGTCTCCATACGCTTGCGGCTGTCGGACATGATGATACTCTCCTTTAACTTCGCCACGAGCCTCTGCAGGCTGTCCTGCTTGCAGTCTATCTCTATCACGGTACCCTTGTCCGTGTTACGCAGCCGTGCCTCTATAGCGAGCCGTCTGCCCTGCTCCTCTGTCAGTTGGGCTATCAGCACTTGTCCCGCACTGTCGCAGCGGAGTAAGGCGTGCAGGCTGGCTGTGTCAGGCTCTATCGTCACTAACGTGTCCGTGCGGGTCGTCTCACGGATGACCTCACGCTCCACCTCCTGCACTATCGGCTGAGGGGTCTTGCAACCCGCCAACGCCATAGCCAACAACAGTGCCAACGCAATGGCTATCACTATACCTAACACTATCTGTACTCTGTCACGCTTCATCGATATGCTTATCTTGTGGCATCGCCGCTCTCTCCCACTCTGCCCGGAGTGCCTCCGCCTCCTCGTCGGTTACCTCTATCCAGTCATCAGGTGTAGCATTGGGTGCCAGTTGCACCTGTACCGCTATTGTCTTGGCTGTTCTGTTTACTAACTTATAGCCCTCTAATGCTTGTAATATAACTATTTGTATTGTCTTCATATCGTCATAATACTAAAGTGTAATTCTTCTCGGCACATATAGCACGTATCTTGGCTTGTCTCTCTGCTAACACATCAGCACTTGGAGTGGTGTCGTCATCATTGTACATGTGTTGAAACGCCAAGTTTGGCAGTTGGAAGTTGATAGCCTTCATCGCACTACGGTCATATAAACCGTTAGCCACTGCCAATATGCTGCTGTATCTGAGCAATGCAGCACCGTTGACGTGCACTCCTAACTCTGCAACTATAGACTTCCCGACATCTCTCATGGCTACAACATTCCCTGCTTCGACCTCGGCGAGGGTGTGTGTGCCTATAAGTGTTCTGAGTTTACCGCAGTTATTTACCATCTGTGAAATATATTTGGTATTGCCACAATCCCAGTTAGAGGTATCTATACCCGTTAAAGATTGACAACCGGTAAACAGATAGGATATATCTGTTATATTGCTCGTATCCCAGTTGGAGGTGTCAACGGTAGTGAGGCTCTTGCAGTTGGTAAATACGTAATAAGCAATAGTGCACTTCGATAAATTCCACTCACTGGTATCAAAGGTGGTTAGATTTGCACACCCGTTAAACATAAAGCCGATACTTGGGAAATTACTTGTGTCTATTTTGCAATCTAACTTGGTAAATGTTGCATTCGTGAATGCCGACTGTCCAGTCTTAAGCCCGTAAAGTACGACGTCTGTCTTTACCTTCACACTACCCAATCCGTCATATCCGCTATCTGCCGTTATCGTCGTTTCCCCGTTCTCTGATATAGTAACCTCTTTGTCTTGTAGTGCGGGTTGTACCTCCACGCTGACTTTGTCGAAGCCGACATAGGGGTTCGCAGGCTCGTACTCGCCATTCGCCGTGACTGCCAGACTATCCATGAGAGGTAAGACGGACACCTGTGTCGTGACCCTGCTTAGTGTCTTGCCGTCATCGGGGGTGACAGTGTACGTGCCGTTCTCGGTGATGCGCTGCGTCTTGCTCTGTTCGGGCAGACGGTCAGTGAGACCTATCTCCACGTCCAAGGTCTGCAGGTCATCGAAAGCGACATCGATAATATCTATATCTGCTTCCATGGCGTCACTTGCTTAGCGAGGTGGAACGGACGGTGGCGAAGTCATCGTCATAGACCATCTGTTGTCTGCTGTCTGTGTCGTACACCTCAAGGATAGCCCTGCCCGCTTTGAGCAGTGTCGTCTGCTCCGGTGTGAAATCGAACACGCATTGCACTGTCGTGTCGGCAGTGGTTGCCGTAGCCTCCACCTCCGCACGGTTATCCTTGTTGTTGGCGGAGTAGTACAGACAAGCCGTGTAGGACTTGCCCTCTGTCAGCCCGCTGCCATGTACACGCACCTTGCAGTGTACGCCTTTGTTGATGATGTTCGTCTTTGCCATAACTATAGGCTTTTATACCACTCTATGGTGGCTGTTTCTTTTGCTTCTACCTGCTCTATCGTCTCACAGGCAGTGAGGCTCTCCACGAAAGCGTAGTACCTCTCCCTGCATTGCTTGCCTATGGTGTTGTAGGTGGCGATATACGCGTTGGCTTGGGCGTGGGTGTATATACCTGTCCCATCCTCTACCAGCAATGACGCTTGGGCATTGAGGAACTGGTAGTCGCTCACCTTGCTCTTGGAGGTGCTCAGCGACAAAGCCGACATCCTGCTCTTGGCTGCCTGTTTGTACTTGAGCACGTCATGCTCTGCGTTCAGTTCGCACTGCATGACCTCCTCTGCCGTTGCCTCCTGATGCGCCTCACGGAAAGACAACTGCTCCTCCGTCAGTTCCGTGTACATACTCTCGTGGTTCTTGGGCAGGAAAGGAGGGTGGACTATCACCAGACGCTTGTACTGGTTATATGCAAAATAACTCTTTCTCATTCTGCTGGGTAAATAGTATATGTTACAAAATAATATGGGGTAGCATTGTAGTAGTCGATATGTTCGTCGTTTATGCCTTCCGTAATGAATATGCTGCCATCTTCACGACCTCTCAATCCCATTGTCACTCTGCTGCCACCTACGAGGTGTGCCTTTATCTCCAGCGTCTCTCCCGGTGACAGAGAGATAGTAAAACCTTTTGACGTCCTGACTTGTGTGCCATCAGCCGTCAGGAGCATGAGGGTCAGGTCGGTATCGGTGTGCAGGAGGAAATGCTGTGTGTTGGCATAGAAATACGACACTGGGGCTTCGTCGCCGATTTCGGGTAAGAACAGGTGTATCTCACTATCGTCTTGGTTATAGAAACAGATGCGTGTACGCTCTGCCTCATCGCCTATTCTTCCACTATTATAATTCTCTATAATGGCGGTGCCCCAATAGATGGCTGGTGTGCCACTCTCGTTATTATAGCACCAGTCGGTATTGTCACAGAAGATAGTAAAGCGTTTGTCATACTCATGCTCGCTTACCAACTCGCCACTCTTAGCATAGTCGTTCTTGTTGGTGTAGGCTGCCGAGCCTAACGACGATATGTCGGCTTTTCTGGCAAGCCCTGATGTGAGGTTGGTATACACCGCTTTCGCAGACGGGTATTGCGTGTCGGTACTGCTGCCGGATAAGGCTGTGACTTTGTTCGACTTCAGTTCATACGAGTCATTTAAGTTGGCACCGAACCCTAAGTCTGCCTGTATGCTGGCAGGCTTTGTCCCGACAGTGACGGAGAGGTCTAAGGAATTGCTCATGATAGTTCTTGTTTGATAGGTGCGTACATAATCTCTATACCTGTGCCTATGCTGTTGATATACGCTTTCTCTTCACCGTTGACACCGAGTATATCCATACGCAAAGCACCCTGCATTGTCAGCGTGTCGTCGGGCAACAACGTACCCGAGAGCGTCTTGCCGTCATCGCTTGTGGTGAGGTTACCATAGCCGTCTTTACTTGAGCCTGAGAACTTGACGATATGCGACGTGTGCGTGTAGAGATAGACAAAAACATTGTCCAATTCCGTGAACTTGCTGATGCTGCTGGCATCGTTAAGCGTAATATAGAAATCTATATTCTCTCCTTGGTAGCGTATCATAATTGCATGTGTGAAAAATAGCAGCGGGGGTGTATGGCATCCCCCGCTACCGGATGAACAAACTATCCACCTGTTATTTCAAAGCAACGTAGTAACGATGCGATGGGCGACTTTTCAGTCTTAACAGGTTTATCTTTCGTACGGAACTTAAGTTCGACAGACCATACCACTTCACTATCCGTCCCCTCTTCGATAGCCTCTGTGGCTTTGAGGCTGACTTCTTGGTCGGTGTAGTGTAGCAATGTCTCTGTGCAATATGCCACGTTCCACGTCTCTTTCTCTGCTGCCTGATAGAACTCACTATTATCCTTGTAAGCGGGGTCAGAGATGGTGAGCGTATAGTCGTAGCCGAGTAATCGTTCGGTCTTGTCTCCGTAGCCATCCGCAGTGATAGCGGAACCGCCATCGGACGAGCCTTTGACATTAGGTATTGCTATGATACTACCCTCTTCGATAGCAGTATTCCATTCCTCAGCATTCAATGGGATAGTTATTTTTGTGCCGGGTTTGATAAGGAAGATGGTACGTATGCGTCCCATCTCAGTCTCTTGGCACGCATTGCAAGAGTGGATAAGTTTCGACCCTGTAGAGTCACATTCTTTGTACTTAATCATATTCTTTATTCGTTTAGTTGCACGATTTATGTGCGGTGATTATCTTGTAATTTATACGGAACAAAAAGATGTTCGGTTGTAAGAAGAAAGGCACACCTGTATATTCGGAGGAGAATATCTGTCTTCGGTCATAGGATATGTTCTGCACCACACAATAGGCGGTGGTAGCACTCTTTCGATAACGTAGTTCTTGGATTGAACGTACGATATTCTCCTCTAATTCGTTGGCGTATATCATACTTCGTACTCCGAACACTATCATAGACATATTACTTTCCTCTGTATAGGCTATGTTGTCGCCATATCCCTTGTTTGTTGCTCCCACGAACTGTTTCCCGAGCAGTTTATGGTAGAACCCGACGGGGTAGCGGTCATTGAAAAGGTTATTGTCCACCTCTCCACTCTCATCTACTACCGCAGGTCTCACTTGTTCTACACCTCCTACCTCATCTATGATGATAGGCTCGGCAATGTTATGTACATTGGCTTGTAGATTTTTGCTTTCTACAAACGCCGTTGTAGCGTCATTGATGGCTTTAACTATTAGTTCCATAGAGATGTTCTTTGATGTAGTTTTTACCTATCTGTATGCAGGTATTTCTTTCCTCTGTGGTAGGAGTGAATATCTTTTTATGGTATGTCTCTTCCTGCCACATGGCTTTCTGCTTCTGTTCGGCTGTGGCATATCCTATGCCTGTGCCGTTCCCGAGCGGGTAGAGAGTCATGGCATTCTCCATTGTGCGGGTGAGTGATAGGACCACCTTACTACCCTCTGTACGTCCATACTTAGGTCGTGTGTATCTGAGATAGCCTGCCGAATATGTACCTATTGGTTTCCCATCAGATGCGAGTCCCTCCACGTGTATGCGTTGGCGCATCTGTGCCATGAGTGTAGTTGCTTGTAAGCGTGTCATCTTACTTGCATCTATAGCAGATAGCCGTTTGACGACATTGTCGCATACATCAAGGATATTGGTTGTTATCTCAATCATAAGATAGGTGTTGCAGTACGTATCACATCTCGCTCATCGGGCTGTTCTTCAATCGTGGTAAAGCATGGAGAGTGATGTATGTCTATTCCTCGCACAGCAGTCTCTAATTCACGCTCTGCTTGGTCTTCGAAGTAGAGACGTATATCTTTTGCTTTGCCGTGGTCGAGAGAGGTATAGGTATTCTGTCTGCTGCTCGTCTGTCGAGTGTACATCACCTCTGCCCCTAACATGTACCACAGCGATACCGCCAACAGTTCTTTGTTGTTGCAGATAAGGCATTCGCATTTCTCCACATCGCTCAACTTATGACATTTATTAACCTCCCGTATAAACATCGTGCGGAACTTGTATATAGCTCTTTTCTCTATCTCCTGCCATAGACTATCCGTATCCTCTTCTTTGTCCGTAAGGCGTTCTATGTTCGCATACGATATATCGGGCAGTGCATCGACGTACAGCCCACTTTCAGCAGGCTGTGCGTCGTACTCACTTGATAGTCCAATATATCCGAACAAGCAATCAATCATCACGCTTCAGTTGCGTCGGTTGCAACATAATGGAACGACCCATTCATGCCATAGAGGCGGTCGGTGCTTGCGAACGCGTCTGTCGGCGTAGTGAATAGTGCGTAATTTTTGGATATAAGCAGTTGCCATCCACGTGCCTGCACAACTGTTCCTTGTTCGCCATAGGTCGGGCAATCCACATACTTGAGTTGTGCATCGAAAGTGATAGGTATCACCTCGTTGCCGACTTGTACCGGCATAGGTATGGTGAAGAATATGGATGAGCCTCTCTGTCCTGCGTACGCTCCTACGTTTTTGTTCCAATCTACTATACCGACCATGCCTTTTGCGAATACACCGAAGTGGTCTGCACCCCATATAGTGGCTGCTTTCGGGTCGTAGTATGCGTTCAGCGGTAGCGCACCTATGCCGTGGCTGTCGAAACCATTCTTGATGCGCTGGTAGATGTCGTAACGAGTCACCTTACCGCTACCGCAGATGAGCAGGTTATCGAGTACTTCATTCGTCTGTGCATCGTCAAGCAATTTAACATAACCGTCATTCAGTCCGGCAGTGGTACCGAGTACAATCTGTTGTGCGGTACTTGCTCCATAGGCGATGTTCTTGCCCCACTTGGTGGACATAGCCGTGACAAGGTTAGTATCCATCTTTTGGAGTAGCCCATTGACCTTTACGAGAATAGTCTGGTACAGTGCTTGCATGAGGGGTACGGATGGTGTGCCTGCTGCAAGTGTCTGTGCAGCCTCTACCTGATACTTACGCATATTCTCGTCCGAGATAAAGATACCTATCTTGGAGAACTGCATCTCCGGTATGCTGGTCTCTTTCCATTCGGGGTTGATAGGAGTCTCACAGTCATCAACGTCTGTGACATCGCTCTCCGTGCCACGCTGCATATAGCGCAGTTTGATTTCACGTGCTTGCCCTGCCTGCAGTTCTTGCAAGTTGTTAATCTCGGCAAGTGCGTTATTCTCCAATAGCATCTTAAGGAAGCCTACTGGAGTGATTTTTGTTTGGGGGTCATTCAGTCCTGCAATGAGATTGATATTCATAAGCAGGGCATTGACAAATCCTACTAAGTTCATTGTAATGTTCCTTTCTTTTAGTCGTTACTTGATGTTATCTGTGCCGCTGCCATAGCGTTTTGGAAAGCATCTGACAGGTGTGTTCCATTGGCTGCTGGTGTAGGCAATACCTGCCGTTGTCCGCTTCCTCCCGAGGAGACCTCGAGCAGGTGTGCGTCCGCAAGTAGTTTATCGGTAAAGTCTTTAACGCTGACAGGCTTGTATCCGCTATCGACATAGTCCATAGTCGGGTTCTCTGCTTGTTTGAGTTTAAGGCTACCGTCCTCGTTCACAATAACCGCTTTGTTGGCTTTGAGAGCCTCATCGAGTAGCGTGTGTGCAGTGAGTACCGACACTCGCTTGTCGAGGTTCTTGTTGGCGTAGTTCTTGCTTCCGAGTTCAAAATCAACGAGCATGCGCAGTTGTTCTGCTTGGTGTGCTTGGTTCAACTCTGCCACCTTGGCGTTGTTAGCGTCTGTGATAGTGGCGAGTTGGTTTTGCAGTTCTGCAAGTTGCTTGTTGAGTTTGGAGATTTCCGCCTTGCTTTCCTTGTCACCTGCATTGGATTGTGCATCCGAGAGACGTTTCGCGAGTTCCGTTTCAAGGATGGCTGCTTTCTTGTAGGTGTTTTTCTCCGCAGCCATAGTATCTGTGATGCCGTATTTCTCTGCCAGTATCTTGAACTGGTCGTCCACAGCATTGAGGATAGTAGGCTTGAAATAGTTAAGCAGTTGCGGGTTGTTTTTCGCTCCGTCGAGCGACATAAGACCCGTGTTGAATTGTGTAGCCAGTTCATCGGGCATTTCGGTTGTTCCTACTTTGGCGAGCAGGCTCGTCAGTTCGGCATTGTCTTGCAGACCAAGTTTGGCTGCCTGTTGTGTTAGAAAATCTTTTAATAGCATAGGGCTATTCGTTTATAGTTATTATTTTGTTTTACTCTTTTTCTGAGTAGTCTTTGGTGCTTTGAGTTTAGTGTTTTCCGCTTTGAGTGCTGCAATCTCCTGTTCGAGTGTTGCGATGTACTGCTCACGTTCTGCAGCCTGCGCCTGTGCTTGTTTTCTGTCATGCTTTTCTTGCAGTTCCGGGAACGCTGCCAGTACTTCTTCCTCAGTAGGTTGTTCTACCTGCGCATTCTGCGAGAGGTAGAAATCCCGGTTCGTGGCGAGTAGAATTATCGCCTGCTGCTCCCCGCATGGGGTAACTTTGATATAACGTTTTAGGTTCATGGTGTATATGATGTTAGTACTAATTCGGTGCAAAGATACTTATCTTTTTGATAATACACAAGTTTTTTGAGAAAAAAATTTGTGGTGTGATAAAATAGTCGTAATTATGTCATATATTTAATTTACCCTCATAAACCTTGGTGCGAGACGGTGTGAACCGCTGGTTCTTTAATGTTTACGGTGGTTGTTTGTTAATTCGTCAATGTTTCTTAGTACTCCTTTTTGTTCGGAATAATTCTACGGTTCAATATAGTACAGATTTCCATTTTCACACTGAATAATTGTAGCGTGTCCGCCTCCACCAGTCCATCCTATGATTTCTATTTTTTCGTTTTTTTTGCTTCGACTTGCACGGGTGGGATAAATGGTGTATCTTTGCAGCGGAATTAGGAAGTTAATGTCCGCTTTTGTCTTTGAGCAAGTCAGGCTCTATCGTGAGGTTTTGCCGTCGGTGTGTGCTATCTATAATGAAGTTCACCTTCAAACTTGAGAAAGACAAAGGCGGCTTTTTATACCTCATACAAGTGAATTCTACTGTCTCCGTTTACTACGACTCGGATGTGTTTGATATAAATAGAACTGCCCCACTTTTGGTGTTGGGTTTTGAAATACTCTATGTCGTGTAACAGTTTCTCTTCTAAAAATATGGCTTTATCATGTACATATAGACATACTTCGTCGCCGACATAACCCGTTTTTTGTGCGACCCTTGCTAATTGTCTATTCTTATTTTTAAGTGCACTGCCGAATGTTCCTTGCGTTATAGAGGCTATATCCATCATTGTACCATCTAATTCCATATCAAGCGACGGGATAAATTCTCCTCTTTCATCTGTTTGGCTTTCGTCTCGGAGTATGGCGGTGTGTCCCATTTGGAATAGTTGGTCTTGACATTTGAGTTCGAGTTCTGTACTCGTGAGGCGGTCGGCAAAGAATGTTTGCTCTTTGTCGGCTGAATGAATGATATGTCCTTTGTGGGTGGCTTTTAGTCCGCCTTTTGCGTTGGTCTCTACATCGGTATATTCTTTGCTTTTCCGCAACTCCTTTGCCATTTTCTCTGCACGCTTTATTCCCTCTATCTCCTGCCGTATGTTTTCGGGGACGGCTTCTGCTGCAATGGGGACGAGTTGGTGGCGGCAGTTCCAACCACCGACATTGACTTGGAAATTCTCCTCCGTAGTACCATCTATCATGCCCTTGGGCAGTCCTGTCTTATCGTATATCTCGACATCGATATCATCTCCACCGACGATATGGATGTGTCCTGCAAGTAGGTCGTGTATCTCGGAGCGGTGTATGTAGCGTTTCTTGGTACAGGCGAGGCAGAACGGGCGTGAGGTCTCGATGTTACTACCTACATACTCGAACCAATCTGTACCGAGGTCGTCGGTGAAGAGTTTGTTGTTCTGCCCCGTGAACTGCGAGAGTGCCGTGGTGGCGTAGGTTGTGGCATAGCGTGCGAATGCACCCTGACCGCCGTCCTTGCCGAGCAAGTGCGCACGCAACTCCTCTTGCAGGTCGGCAAAGCGGGCATTGGTGGTGACGGCACGCAGGAGGATGTCGTTGAGTTTGTCCGTCACATTGGCTTTCAGCCCGCTGCCCATGAGGGCTTCCATGGTGTTTTTTGCCCCCCTAACCCCGACTCCCGACCTCCCCTAACCCCAGACACCCCCTAACCCCCTCAAAGAGGGGGAATTCCGCTGCTCTGACACCCCCTCCTTTGGAGGGGCTTGGGGAGGTCGGGGCGGGGGCTTGGTTCGTTAGGTATTAGGCATTGTACTCTTGCGCCCACAGGTACTGGTAGAGGGTCTTGTACTGCGACTGCG
>CAVKDW010000056.1:0-11500 GCA_963655075.1 Muribaculaceae bacterium
ATATCATACACTAAACAGAAAAAGCATTTGTTGCACTTCTAATGTGAACTTAAGACAATATACTTGTAACGATGATTTCCTGCGGTTGTACGATAACTATGGATGATTATTTGCTAATATGGATATAACAGTGTAACTTTGCAGTCCAAATCGGAGCTATTGTTTTTCCTCCGAACAACTCAAAACTCTGAAAACAATGCGAACATCTAAAGAATTAGAGGGCGTCAGCCTCCTCGGTGACCACCACACCACGTATCCAACCAATTATGCTCCGGAAATGCTGGAAACCTTTGTCAACAAACATCCGGAGAATGAGTATTTAGTCACTCTTCACTGCCCCGAGTTTACCTCGTTATGCCCTAAAACTGGTCAGCCGGATTTTGCAACTATCATCATCTCTTATATACCCGGAGAACGAATGGTAGAATCCAAGTCCCTGAAACTATACCTCTTCTCTTTCCGTAATCACGGAGATTTTCACGAGGACTGTATCAACATCATCATGAATGATCTTATCAAACTGATGGCTCCAAAGTACATAGAGGTGACAGGAATATTCACCCCTCGTGGGGGAATAAGTATCTACCCTTTCGCCAATTATGCTGACACAGACCACCAGGAACTAAAACAACAACGACTCACTCATCGTCTCGCAGAAGTGCTTCAGTAAGTGATTATGAAAGATAGTATCTTGATATATTCGGGCGGATTGGACTCCACGACAATGCTGTATGAGTACCAATCAGAGATTGCATTAGCCTTGAGTTTTGATTACGGCAGCAACCACAACAAAAAAGAGTTACACTGTGCACTCATTCATTGCGCACGACTATGTATCCCTCATATTATCATACCATTGGACTTTATTCATCAGTATTTCCACAGTTCATTATTGGCTGGGGCAAATGCCATACCGGAGGGCAGATATGATGATGAGAATATGCGATCTACAGTCGTGCCCTTCCGCAATGGTATTATGTTGGCTATTGCCGCTGGCATGGCTGAGAATAACAACTTAAAGCGTATCCTAATGGCAAATCATGCTGGAGATCACGCTATCTACCCCGATTGTAGACCCACATTTGTGAAAGCGATGGATAGTGCTGTTCAAGCAGGGACATATAACGGAGTCCAACTATTTACCCCATACACAAATATATCAAAAGCAGACATAGCTCGTCGGGGAAAAACTCTGGGCATCGATTATAGCGAGACATGGAGTTGCTACAAAGGAGGTGATGTACACTGTGGTAAGTGCGGGACATGTGTGGAGCGGCAAGAAGCGTTGCGCGAAGCAGAAATAGAGGATACAACGATATACGAAGAAACAAATAACGAACAACATTGAATATGTATTACGTAGAGAAAAGAATAGAGATATCGGCAGCACACAATCTAACTCTGAGTTACGAGAGCAAGTGTGAGACGTTACATGGTCATAACTGGATTATAGTAGTGTACTGCAAAGCCAAAGAGTTAGATGCAGATGGTATGGTAACAGACTTTACACAAATCAAACATATAGTCAAAGATACTTTCGACCACAAGTATATCAACGAGGTATTGGACGTAAACCCTTCGGCGGAGAATATCGCTCATTGGATATGCGAACACGTGAAGAACTGCTACAAAGTGAGTGTCCAGGAGTCAGAAGGCAATATCGCCATCTATGAACGAGACTAAACACTACCGCATCAACGAACTCTTTCTGAGCCTGCAGGGGGAAGGATACCATACAGGACAAGCCGCTGTCTTCGTGCGTTTTAGCGGGTGCAATCTACATTGTACCTTCTGCGATACTGACCACTCTTCCTATCAACTAATGACTGCACAAGAGATTAGCAAGGCCATCCAACAACTCTCTCTATGCACAAGCACTTTGATCGTCCTGACAGGTGGGGAACCTGCTCTGCAAATAGACGAACCATTGCTCCACGAACTGCACACTACAGGCAAGACTATCTGCGTAGAAACGAACGGCACAATAGCCCTACCCGCAGGAATAGACTGGATTACATGCTCTCCCAAGGAGGGGACACAACCCATCTTAACCCAAGCAAATGAACTGAAGATTGTATTCCAAGGGCAAGATGTGGAACAATGGACAAGAAAGATAACAGCCCAACACCTGTTCCTACAACCCCATTCATGCCAAAACACCCAGGAGGTCATACGCTACATTATCGCACATCCATGGTGGCGACTGTCCCTACAAACACACAAATACCTGTCTATCCGGTAGACATTATAAGCCTATTTTCAAACGGAAACGTATCGCCCAATAAGGCGTCGTAGGATCATCTATATGGGTCACCCGCCAGACGCTGTACACCTCGCCCACACGAAGTATGTTGCCTATACCCACACCCACCTCGACATAAGGAATAGTCAACGAATTCAATACTGCCTGCGTAGGGAAAGAGAGCACTGTCGAGTGAGCCTGACGAATACCACCATAGGCCATTTTTATCTCTACTAACTCCCGTAAACGAAGATAGCGGATACCGGGAATAAGGTTAAACAGAATACCTTTACCATTCCAATTCGCCTGCAAAGTCACATATTGGTCAGCAGCATATTGGTAATTATTCATCAACGTAAAACGCTCCGTATCAAAAGTGTATGTCTGATTACCGGGGAATATATGTAACAAGGTATAAGGGACCCTGCCCAATACCACACCAGCCTGCAAACTGTAGTTCAACTCCCCCCCCATTCCTAAATTGACACACTGACGCAGCAATAGGTTGATATTTCCATACATCCTATACCTATCCCCCCCATCCAACTGATAGCTACCAAACTCCGCCCCTATATAGATAACAGGCAAGTTATTGTACAAGTGCCGACGATGAAAATACAAGTCAAGTTTACGTTCTCGGAAACTAATACGCGCCGTACCCCCTACAGTCGCATACATAAACGAAGGCTGTGCCGAATAATCTATGGTCGGCTCCCCATACCCTAAACGTCCAACCTTAGCATATAGACGCGTCTCCAAATAATCATTCCAATCATCCTCAAACAAGACACGCCCCTCGCGACGACGGACTGCCGCGTTATAGTAATATGCAGGATTAAACACTGCTCCTTGCAACCAATTGGTCAATAACGACATCTGAGAAGACCATACAGAGTTCTCACGCATCAACTGGCTAAAATCATCCACATCCGAGTATATGTATTCATCTCCATAACGCAGATGCAGCTGATGACGACGCACCGTAGGAAAAGCCACGTGTACCTGACCTGCACCCTTCCACCCACGATCACGAATACCATATGCCACATAAGCCTCCAAAGATACAGCCTTCCACAACGCCTCTGTCGTTCGCAATGGAACCCCCACACGCAAACCCTCCTGCGGACTGTACTTGAGTGCCTCCGACAAGCGGCCTATCTCCACCGGTGTGTTGGTGGGGAAATACCCTGTCTGAATCACGTACGCACAAAACTTGGCAAAACGAAACAAGGGCATCTGATTCAGTGTATCTAACGCCAACGAGACAGAATCCGCCACTACACTGTCCGATATCCCCCCCTGTGTCACAGAATCTTGTACCGGCATCGTATCCACATGGGCAACAGGACTCACATTAGTCTCCCTCGTTATCAACAGCGTAGGAAACGTACGCATAGTGTCGGCTTTAATAGCAAAATCTAATAATATAGATATACGCTCGCCTGCTAAACGGTTGTCTGTCGAGAAAGTCTGATGTACACTCAACGCACGCAAATAGTTGATACTGCTCTGCGCAGGAATAGTAGCGTCCACCCGACGAAGAGCATACGATGCTGAATCCACCTCTATCTCACCATCCATCGTAGCATAGAAAGCATTCTTCGTCTTGAAATGTACAACATAATGCTTCTCACCATCCACACACACACTATCAGCCAAATAATAATGATAATACGTATTGCCCGAGGCAGACAAAGGACTCAGAAATGACGTAGAGAATAAAGACAAGTTATTATGATAAAAATCATACGCTATCGGCAACTGACCCAACAAAGACTTGTAATCTGTGACAGTCAAGAAAGCCGCATTCTCATGCAACAGAGTATGTCCACGCTGCACACTCTGATACAAAGGTAACAGAAAAGAAGAGTCACCCTGCTGCAACATACCACCCTGCGCATTCCTCCACAACACACGACGCAGATGCTTCGACTGAATGTCTGAAACAGACAAGAGCGTGCTCATACTCATCTGCTCAATCTGAACGGGAACATCATTGAGCAACCGATGCGCACGCACCTTCTCCATCAGAGGCAAAGCAGGGTTCTCTCCGGGATAGACAAAGACATCACCTAAATTACCCACTTTCTCTTTCATAGCCACATCGATGCCCAACTGCTGACCCGGTTCAATACCAAAACGCTGAGAATAGTAGCCGATAGCAGACACAACCAACGTACGACGCCTGTTTAGTTGTGTCCGCAACAAAAACAAACCCTCCGCATTCGAAGTCGTCCCAACAGAAGTTCCAAGGAAATACACATTCGCATTCTGCAACGGCTGACCAGTGACATCATCGTAAATCTCACCAATAACAATGGTCTCAGGCACCTGCGAAAAGACGATCACAACGGATAGACAAGATAAGAGATATAGCAACCAGAGACGCTTCATCTGTTTTCAGGATGATACTTCATGACAGCAGCACGCAAATCCTGAATATCTACATGCGTATAGATCTCGGTCGTGACAACCGACTCATGACCCAATAACTGCTGGATAATACGCAAGTCCGCACCATTCTGAAGAAGATGCGTAGCAAAAGAATGTCGCAAAGTGTGAGGAGAGATGTTCTTGCGAATACCCGCAATAGCCGCCAATCTCTTTATTATCGTGAATATCATCACCCTCGTCAACTGACGTCCGTAACGATTGACAAAAGCAATATCTACAGCCTCAGGCTTGACATCCAAATGACTGCGGTCTTGCAACCAGTAGGTAAACCACTTATCCGCCTCCGCTGAGATAGGGACCAAACGCTGCTTACTACCCTTCCCGGAGATCTTCATATACCCCTCCTTACGATACATATCACTCAAACGCAGGTTCACCAACTCACTTACACGCAAGCCACTACCATACAACATCTCCATCATTGCACGGTTACGATGACCCTCTGGCATAGACAAGTCTATCGCATCGAACAACGCATTTATCTCCTCCAAACTCAACACATCGGGCAAATGCAACTCCTGCTTTGGCATCTCCAAAAGTTCCGAAGGGTCTTGCTCGATATAACGGTGATACAACAGAAAACGATAAAAAGAACGTACACCCGACAACAACCGGGCACGAGTACGCACATTGGGAATATCTTTGAATATATCATACACAAACGCCTGCAGATCATCAAACGTGGCATGCACAATGTCTATATGATGGGCAGACATATACGCCTCCAACCGTTCCAAGTCACGCTCGTAAGCCTCTACAGAGTTATCACTCAACCCACGCTCTAACTTGAGATATGTATGATATTCCTTATCTATCATCGATAGGAGAATGAACCAACATACCAACCATGATAACAACTCGAATCCTGCGTATAGAAGACCATATCCAACGATACACTGTCTGCCCACTGCGACACCGTCATGCTGCCTCGGGTGAATAACAAGGTGTCTTTGATAACACCCTCTTTGATACGCAACAGATAAGCACCGGTCACCGTCCTGTCTATGCACATACCGGGAAGCAACGTGTAGGACAACACCGTCGTGTCTATATCATAGACTCCCGAAGGGAGAAGAGTATCTGCTAAAGGAATAAAAATATCCGACAAATATATATTCGTCCCCGTACCGGAGATATGATAAGAGGAGTCGTAAACCAATCCTTTGGACAGCAAATCGATAGACACAATATTCTGGGCGATGTTAGGATAATGCTGACCAAAAAACCGAATGTCTGACTCCACAAACACCGAATCTGTCATCGCTTCGTTCTGCGGCTTATTGGGCACACTACAAGCCATCAACCCCACAACGGATAATAATAACATCACTACTTGAATCTGCTTCATTCTCTATAACCTTTGAATAAACAACATCACACTTCCACCTTGATATGCCTCGAGGGCAACCATGCCGCCAACAAACCCAACACGACAACAACACACACAACCAACACAATATCACCACACTGCACAGAAACGGGATAGGCGGATAGTACATACTCAGTGCCGGAACCTAACTTCAAAAAACCAAAATGCTCTTGCAACAGACACACCCCTAAACCCAACACCAAACCCAAGACCGCACCAAGAATAGATATCAGACTACCCTCTAACATAAAGACCCGACGAATCAACCCGTTATCCGCTCCCAAATGACTCAATATCCGGATATCCTCTCGCTTGTCAATAATCAACATAGACAGCGAACTGATCACATTAAATGTCGCTATCAGCAGAATAAACGCTAACAATAACGTCGTCAGAAACTTCTCTATACGCAAGATACGAAAAAAATCCGCCTGTTGCTCGTAACGATCCAACACCTTGTACGAAGAACCCAACAACGACTGTATCTCTTTCTTGGCATGGCGTACAGACACACCCGGTGACAACTGAACCAACAAGGCTGTCACTTCGTCATCCGAATAATCCAATAACCGACGCGTCAGACCCAAAGACACCAACATCACTGCATCATCATACTGCACTTGCTGAACCGAGAAAGTGCCCGCTATAAAACAAGTCTCTCTGTTGAAACTGTCATCCGGTCGCAACATATTGACCGACACCGTCCGCTTGGGTGCATACACATGCAACGCCTGCACAAAATGAGCACCTATACCCAATTTCCATGCTAAGCCGGAACCCAACACAGCACGCTCAAACGCACCATCATATACCTCAAAATGACCATCCGTCATGATGTCATCTATATGCGTCAAGTGCGAGAAGAAAGTATCGACACCCAACAAATGGACAGGCATCTGCTTCTCATCAAAATATACCAACGCTGTCTCCTCAACCGTCTGACTCACCAATTGTACACAATCCAACTCGCGTAACTCAGCAAAACAATCACCTTCGTCCATGAACGTTTTTCCTCCCACCGCAGTGATACGTAAGTCCGGATCAAACTGAGAAAACAACTGCTCCACCATCGTACCAAAACCATTCATCACACTCATCACACACACCATCGCAGCCGTCACCACACACACCGCAGCAGCACTCACTCCAGAGATGATATTGATAGCATTATGACCCTTCTTGGAAAAAAGATAACGCCAGGCTATCCTATATGCTACACTACTTCTTATAACCCTTGCTGTTTTACGATGTACATACTGACACTACCCCACAAGCACACCTACACCATATCTATCCACACCAACCCTATTGCTGATCGTGCTTGCCCAACAACTCGTCTATGCGCTCCATCTTCTCTATCGTCTCGTCTTGATGAAAATGCAACTCGGGAATAATACGCAACTGATGACGCTCCAAGTTGCCTAACTCCCCGCGTATCTTACCCACGTCATCTGTAATCTTTTCCATCGTCATCTCCTCCTTGGCTTGAGGAAATATGCTCAAATAAACATGGGCAATACGCAAGTCAGGCGATATACGTACTTCACTCACAGAAATGATCGTGCCACCCAAGGCACGCGCATAACGCAAAAATATATCACCTAAATCCTTCTGAATAAGACGTTCTATCTTGTGTTGTCGTGTCGATTCCATAATCAATTTAATAGTCTATAAATACAATTATTGCAAAACAAGGGAAAGGAGGCAACGCTCTTTTCCCTGTGATCCTATCTCAGGGTGCTAACAGCCCCCAAGCAACAAGTCACGTAAAGTATTAATACTTGTGACGACCTTCGTCCGCTACGGTTAGTTTCTTGCGACCTTTAGCACGACGAGCCGCTAACACGCGACGACCATTAGACGTAGACATTCTCTCCAAGAAACCGTGTTTATTACGTCTTTTACGCTGAGAGGGTTGAAACGTTCTCTTCATTGTTCTATCAGTTTATGCCCCATCTACTGGGCGAGTTTATTTTATATGAACTTTCAATGACTAACGACCGCATAAATGAACCTGCGACCGAAAAAGCGTGCAAAGATACTGCTTTTCAAACAAACGACCAAATGTTTTTGAAAAAAGCGCGTATTTTTCTGTCCGTGAACAAGCCAAACACCTACACACACTATCCATAACATGGACAAACACCACCCGCTATAGACGAGTCAGTTTGGCGTATGTCAACAACAACGTCTTCTTTCCTACCTCATCAAACGATATGTCTATCTTGTCGTTCGCATTCTCACGATACACTTCCAACACCACACCATCACCAAAAGTCTTATGACTCACACGATCACCCACCTTCCACTCCGAACGGATACTCTTCCGCTCACCTTTCTCCAAAGCCCCCGTCGTACGCCTTAGGTTAGACGAAGATATATCCGGCAACGACGAGGCCGATGATAAACCTGCACTGGAACGCTGAACACCTGACATAGAAGACGACTTGAAACCTCTCGGAGAACCAACTGTCGGACTCTTGCGCGAACTCAGACCATCTACCTGACATATAAAACGACTGTCTATATCCTTGATAAACCGGGACGGGGACGAAAACATGGTCTGACCATTGCGGAAACGCTGACGAGCATTCAGTATGTAACAATGCTCCATCGCACGGGTAATAGCCACATACAACAAGCGACGCTCCTCCTCTATCTCCTTGGCAGATTGACAGTATTGCGACGGAAACAAGTTCTCCTCCAAACCAACGATAAACACCACACGAAACTCCAAACCCTTGGCCGAATGCACCGTCAACAACGTCACACGGGGAGACTCATCGGCCTGATGCTCGTCCTGATCCGTCAACAGACTCACCTCAGACAGGAAATCTGCTATAGACGTGAACGAATACCCCTGATTCTCACGCTCCATCACAAACTCATGAATACCCGACAACATCTCCTGCAGATTCTCCAAACGAGCAATACCATCCGGCGTCAAATCGGACTTGGCATCACGCATCACACCCGACACACGCAGTATATCATCTGCCAACACATACGCATCTTCCCCACCTACACGTTCCGAGAAACCCTGTATCATATGGGCAAAATCCAACAACTTCTTCTTCGTGCCAGGAGCCACATCCAACGACATGTCCTCACAACGCAGCACCACATCAAACAAACACAAATTTTCATTACGGGACAACTCCTGCATCTTCGTCACAGTCGTATCACCTATACCACGCACAGGATAGTTAACCACACGCAAAAAAGCCTCATTATCGGACGTGTTGACCACCAAACGTAAATAAGCCAACGCGTCCTTCACCTCCTTGCGCTGGTAAAACGACATACCGCCATATACCCGGTAAGGAATACCCACGCGGCGCAACTCATCCTCCAACACACGAGACTGGGCATTAGTCCGGTACATAACCGCTATGTCATTGTACGACAAACGCACGGCATCACTCGTCTTCATCAACAACTTGATATGACCCGACACCGAATGAGCCTCATCACGATCCGTCATCACCGTCAACAACTGCAAACGATCACCCAACTCCTTCTCCGAATAAACCTCCTTGAAGATCTGACCCTTATTGTGACGTATCAACGAATTAGCCGCATTAACTATCGTCTGAGTGGAACGATAGTTGCGCTCCAACTTAAACAACTCCGCATGCGAATAACCCTTCTGAAAAGTCAATATATTCTCTATGTTCGCACCACGAAACGAATAAATCGACTGAGCATCATCACCCACTACACACACATGGTTCTGCGGCTCAGACAAACGACGGACAATCAGATACTGGGAATAATTGGTGTCTTGATACTCATCCACTAACACGTGAGTAAACAACTCCTGATATTTGCGCAACACCTCCTCATACTTGCGGAACAACTCATTGGTCATGAACAACAAATCATCAAAGTCCATCGCATTCGCAGCACGCAAACGACGATTATACTCCGCATAGATACGCGTCATCTCATATAAACGCTCAAAACGATCCTGCATCATATAATCTCTGTTCGCACCGTACTGATCAGGAGACAACATATGATTCTTCGCCATCGAGATACGACACAACAACGTCGATACCTTATACACCTTATCGTCCAACTGAAAATCTTTCACGATATGCTTCAACAATGACTTCGAATCCGTCGTGTCATAAATGGAATAATCATGCGTGAAACCGATGTGATCCGCCTCCTGACGCAAAATACGGGCACATATCGAATGAAAAGTACCCATCCATAGATAACGGGACTCCTCCTCACCCACCAACTGGGCGATGCGGCTCTTCATCTCACGTGCCGCCTTGTTGGTAAATGTCAAAGCCAATATGTTACCTGCCTGAACACCATGCTCCAACAAATAAGCAATCTTATACGTCAATACACGAGTCTTGCCAGAACCCGCACCCGCTATCACCAACAACGGACCATCATTATACTCTACAGCCGCACGCTGAGAAGCATTTAACTCCGACAAATAGTTCATAGGACTACATATATTTATCTTATTGGGTGCAAAGATACAAAAAATATATCACATAACCAACTACAGCAACACACTTCTTGCACATTTTTACCGAATATCCCCCTTTCTCTTTACTCCTTGTTCTTTATTTTTATCGCGTCCCCGTGCCGTTCAAGTCGCCGGACTTGTCCTGGCTTGTTCTGTGATTTCCCATTCTCTGAAGGGGTTAGGGAGGTTGTCTTTATTCCTTATTCTTTACTCCTTACTCTTACCATACGCCGTCAACTACGGTATTTTAACGGTTCAAACACGGTTGATACACGGTAGATATACGGTACATATACGGTCGATAAACGGTAGATAAATGGTCTATACTCGGTTCGCCAAGCCCGGCACACTATGAGTTAACCGTACTATCAACTGCTTCAACCAACTAAACAACAGATAACCGGATAAACAACCCGTAAACAACGCGCAGGGGGGCATACGGGTTCCCCTATCCGTCCCATTAGAAGACCTATTCGCCCCATCGGACTCATTCGCCTTATTCACCCTATTCACCCCATTAGGCTTATCTCCACAAAGCAACCTGTTTCCTGGCAGGGACTTCTCTTGTCCGCAGGCAGTTTGACACAAACTCATACAAATAATACTGTTATTCTGGCGCGTGTACTATGCAAAAATGAAAAGCCATTTGCACATATCAATAACTTTTCGTACCTTTACGCCCGAATATTGTATAATGCGCTTAGTGTACTTGTTCCGACAGCATAGAAGTGTATCGAATCTCAGTACATAGCGTAGTAAAATAATATGAGTTTAGAAGCAAACCAGACAAATAATCCTCAGTTCAAAGCCATAGATTTTTTCTGTGGCGGAGGCGGTATGACCTGTGGTTTCCGCCAAGCCGGTATCAATGTCATCGCTGGAGTGGACTTTGACAAGAATGCCCAACTCGAGCAATTGAAGGAATATTTTGCAAGGTTATAAT
>CAVKDW010000057.1:0-11361 GCA_963655075.1 Muribaculaceae bacterium
CTCAAGATCGGCTTATCTTCTGCTCAAGATCAGCACATGTGGTGCTGAAGGTTGAGTTAATGTTTAATTTGTAATTTTTAATGTGTAATTGATGTTGGGGACGGCTTGCGCCGATAAGAGTAGAGAATAAAGTGCCTCAAGCCTGACGGCTTGTCCGCAGGCGGGGTGTTGGTGTTCAAGTAATAGACAATTATTGATTGGACAAAAGAGAGGCTGTCTGATGTGTGTTAGACAGCCTCTCTTTTTTGCACGTTATTGTGCGTTAGGTTCTACTTTTTGAAATATCTGTTGTACAGTCCTTCGAATCCTTTTCCGTGTCGAGCTTCGTCTTTAGCCATTTCGTGAACGGTGTCGTGTATAGCATCGAGGTTTAGTTCTTTTGCTCGTACGGCGATACGGAGTTTATCTTCGCATGCGCCAGCCTCTGCCATCATACGTTTCTCCAGGTTTGTTTTGGTATCCCATACCATTTCACCGAGCAGTTCTGCGAATTTAGCGCAGTGCTCTGCTTCTTCGAACGCATAGCGTTTGAAGGCTTCTGCGATTTCCGGATATCCCTCTCTGTCTGCCTGTCGAGACATGGCGATATACATACCGACCTCGGTTGCTTCTCCCATAAAGTGCGCGTTGAGATCTTTCTTCATTTGTTCGTCGGTGTCTTTTGCTACGCCTATCTCATGTTCGCATGCGAAGTTTAGTGCGTTTGATTCGTCGACTTCTTTCCATTTAACGATTTGTTTACATTGTGGACATCTTTCCGGTGCTTCTGTGCCCTCGTATACGAATCCGCATATTGGGCAGATAAATTTCTTTTTCATGAGTGTTTCTTTTTTATGTTATACATACGGTTAATAATTGTCTCTTTAGTGTTATTTCTAAAGTCTGAGACAAAGGTAATAAGATTGTAGATAGTATGCAAGTGTCTTATTTGTGTTTTTAACTTTTGATAGTTAGACATTGCAAATGTGTTGTTAATGTGTCAAGGTCGGGGTAGGTTATCCAGTTGAGTGATTGTGCGACATTTCTGTTTATCTCGTTGTCGTCCACAAAGATATATGGTGTGTGCAAGTGTTGCTGTTGGAGGTGTTTCTCCACTGCCTGGAAGATGCGTATGTCCGGTTTGCTGACGTGCATGAGATGTGAGGCGAAGCAGTATTCGAAAGCCGACATGTCGTAATGCGTCATGATGTCATGCCAATGCAGTTCGTTGTTGTTGCTGAGCAGAAAGAGGTGGTATCCCTGTTTCTTCCATTGTTGCAGCCGTTGTAATCGTTCTGCAGGTATGCCTTTGTGCATGGTTAGCCAGGCATTGATGATATCTTGTCGTGTGGTGCCTGGTCGTGTATGTGGTAGTATGGCATTGATAAACTCGTCTGTGTTGATGAGTCCTCGCTCGAACTGCTCCATAAGGCTGTCGGCAGTACCCTCTCCGTTGGTGTCAAGTCCTAAGAGTTGGTTCATCTGCTCCTCACCAAGCAGGTAACGGAAACGACTGAGGCACTCGGGCATATTGTGCTGCATCAGTACTCCTCCCATATCAAGAATAAGTACGTTGTTCATGTCTGTCAGTTTTTATTGTTCGTATTATCTCTCTCCGAAGATATCTGTTCCGATGCGTACGAGATTGCTCCCCTCCTGTATGGCGATATGGTAGTCGTGTGACATTCCCATGCTGATGATAGGTTGCTGCCGATTGCTGTCCGATAAGGGTTGTTTGTCTGCGAGGTTCTTTAGTTCATGGAAGCAGCGTCGTATCTCTTGTCTGTCGTCGGTGAGTGTAGCCATACCCATTATACCGCATATTTCCACCCACGGGTAATCCTCGGTACGTATAGGTAGTTCTGTTGGGTCAAATCCCGTTTTGCTTTCTTCTTGTGCGACGTGTACTTCGATTAGTACTTTGATGCGTCGTTGTATTCGTTCTGCTTCGGTGTTGATGACCTTGAGCAAACGCAGGCTGTCAACGGATTGTATAAGATAGATGAACGGCAGTATGGCTTTGACCTTGTTGGTTTGCAGGTGTCCGATGAAGTGCCATCGTATATCTTTAGGTAGCTTTTTTTGTTTGGGTATGAGTTCTTGTACCCGGCTCTCAGCGAAGTCTCTCTCTCCTGCGTTGTATGCTTCGATGATGCTTGGTGCAGGGTGGAACTTGCTGACACACACCAGCTGTACGTTAGCTGGCAGTTGCCGGCGTATGTTGGCGATATGTTGTGTGATAGTTGTCATCAGTTGATAGCGCGTAGCACGTCCATGATAGCAGTCTTGTTGAGGCTGATGACTTCGCAATCTTCGTCGTTTAGTGCATGTTGCAGTGTCTTGAGCGCCTCGGTCATTGTGGATGCCTGTACGTAGATATTGGCAGGCTTGCGTGTCTCTTTGCCGTTGTCTTCGATAGTAATCATCTCTACTCGTGCTTTGTACCAGTATTCTCCTGTGGGGTCAGGTATGAGTTCCCGGAACTGTATCTGCTTGCAGCTCTTTACCTCGCATTCTCCTGCGGATATGAAAGGCTTGATTTCGTTAAGCAGTCGTGTTTCTACGTCTGCGCATGTCAGCCCTTCGACGATGTATGTCTCTTTGACTGCACTTGGGTTATCTTCTCCTGTTTGGCGTGTGTAGTTGACTTTGATTTCGTAGTATATCATGATGTTGTATTGTTTATTGTTTCAGTATCAGTTTCTTGATGTCTGTCGCATGTATTATATCCGTCGGGAATGTACGTAATATCCCGGACCATAGCATCAGTGGTGCAGTAGGTGTGTCTTGTATCACATGGTCGAAAGGAGTGTGCTCATTGGTGTAGAGTAACCAGTTGTCTTGTAGTTTGAAATAGATATCTCCGGCCTGTTTGCGATATATGGACGAATAATCTGTTGTGAGCATTGCTTCGTGTATAGGGTATGCTACTTGTACTCCTTCGAAGTCCATCAGGAAATTAGCTACCTGTCGTTGTATAGTCTCGAGTGATAGTCTCTTCTGCTCGATGAGTGTATGGTTGAGGTATATGAAAGGTCCATATCCTCCGTCCACCCATCGTTCGTGTCCATAGATAGCCATCAGGTATGTGCCTGTGAGTGCAGCTGCTCTGTCCACATTGAAATGTTGTACGGGTACTCCTGCGCTTTGCAGTGCTTGTGTTGATTGTCCGAGTGTTGGCCGTCCAATGACGAGTAGTTGATATTGCGTCTTCCCGATACGTCTGTTTAGTTGCTCAATGAGGAACCCGAGATCCTGGTTAAGACTGAGGTACATATCTTCCTGTTCGGCAGACATGATAGCGTCTGATGTGGCTTTGGGCGATAGTGTTGTCAGTTGTAAGAGTAGTATATCCGGTGTGTTGTCCATACCGAGTTGTTCTTCTTGTTGCATAGCGAGTGCCATCTCGATGACGAGTGTGTTGGCTACGGGTGTGTTGAGCAGTTGTGTCTTGGGGACATATATGAATGATTTCTTTTGTTCTTCGCTTGTAGGGTGGGTGTACATAGGAATGTCCAGTCGTGGTGTCCATGTCCTGTTTGCAAGTTCGCTAATCCGTCCGCTGATATTTATGGCGTCTGCGGCGGCAGGTAATCCTCCGCTATAAAAAGACGATGTTACCCACTTGTATGTGTCGGCATCGAGCCAGCAGCACGCATTGGCAGCATGTCCGGCCAACAGAATAGTTGCTTCCGGTTGCAGCCCGACAGCATATATCTTGGCACTGCTACCGTATAGCATACGCCATTCATCGGTTATAGTGGTGGCTAATAGTGCTTTAGGTGAGATGTGCACCTCTGTTCCGATGCCTGCGGCTTGGTTGTCCTGTAGCGTATTGTGTATGTTGCGGTCGGACGAAGAGAAATAGGTGTCTGTCATGATACCATGTCGTGCAGGTGTTGTTCCCGTCATAAGTGTCGCTGTTGTCTCCTGCCCCCCATAGACAGCATGGCTAAAGTCAATAGTGGTTTGGTAAGCCTCTTCGCTGAGAATACGTAGTCCTCCTGCAGACCAATAGGGACGTAGTATGGATAAGTTATCTTGTGTCATGCCATCGACCATGGCAACAATAGTGAGTCGTGGTTGCGTCTGTGCATACAGGTCATGACAGGTGAGGGTGCAGATGATTAGCGTAATATATAAAAGAGTCTTGCGCATAAGTGGATGAGTGGAAGGATGAGTAGGTTCGTATTGAAGCCGACTAACGGGTGTGAAGAGAAGAAAGTGAGGAAGATGACAATAGCCAAGATAATAAGATATACGATGCCAAGCAGCACGTCAATACCCCAGGTAAGATGTTTGCGTTTGCGGTCGTAGAAAGTGAGTCCCAGCATGAGTATAGCAAAGACGCCTATCCCGAACCAGCAGTTAGCATACCAGGGTACTGGAGCTATCCGGAAAGGTTCGATATCCTCGCAGAGCACCAATGGTGTGCCGTCTGACAGACGGGCTTGTGAGATGTAGAACATCAGTTCTTCGGGGAGGAAGAGTCTTTGTTCGCTCTCCATAGGTCGGTCTGCAGCATTGCCGAAGATGAGGTTGATACCAAAATCTACCCAAGAGTGGTTGCCTGTGTAGTGGGAGATAGCCTTTCTGTATGCTTGGTGTAGGTATCCTTGGTAGTCCGAGATTATCGTATCGCCTAATGCGTTTTTGATGAGATGATACGGACGTGTGGCACAGTTGTCGAAGACAAAATTGTAATGATAAAACCTGTTCTGAGGTTGGTAGTTAAGCACTAATGCAGAGAATATTTGCTGTTTCTGTTCGGGAGTAAGGTTGAGTTCCTGCTTATATGTTTTACGTCCTATGGTAGCGTAGTTAATGAGAAAATAGTCATAAGGCTCGATGCCGAGTTGATAGTATGTATCCCCTTTGATAAACTTCAGATAGAAATGGTCTGTGTTGAATGAGAATATACCATAGTTGAAAACCACATCCAAGTCTTGTTGGCTATCCTGCACGCGTATTCCTGTATGTCCGTACTTAGACCATACTTCTGTTCCCGGAGTACATGTGAGCAGGTAGATATGTGCACTGTCTGTCAGGGTCTGTGCTTTCGTAACGAGAGATGCAAAACAGAGTAGTATAACAAGTAACTGCTTACGCATGGTAGAGAATGAGATTAGGAATGAAAGTGTAGATGAGTCCTAATATGAGTCCTGCTGTGACTTGTAGGGGCGTATGTGCTTCGAGATAGAGGCGAGCATACATCAGCAAGAGCGCAACAGCCAAAACGATGATAACCCATGGCGTGATAGGGATGGCATAGTATAAGCCAAAACTGCACAACCCTCCGAGTAGCCCGCCTAAAGCGGTGAGATGAGCCGATATTTTCCACCAATGGTTAATAAGCCACACACATGCGAGTGCGACAGTCGCTCCCATGGCAATGACGAGCCATATAGTGGGCAGGTGCATCATATTATGAATCGTCTGACACCAGAAGACGAAACATAGTGTACAGCAAAGGTATGGTATGTCCCGTTGCTTAGCATCGGTGATATACAGTGAGGATATTTGTCCCATCCGCCACATCAGCAGGACAAGCAGTATAGGAATGACAGCCGTGAAAAGCAGCGTCCCGGCGATACAGAGGATGAGATAGGACGCAGGTAATGCCGCTCTGGTGGAGAAAGACAGGAAGAAAAGCCCCATGCCATACGTCGGTATGAGTAGTGGATAGAACACGATACTGATAGCCTGGGATAGTATGCGTAATACTTTCTGCATAGGAACGATACTGATTATTTCATCTGTCGCCTCAATCGCGCCACAGGTATTCCCAACTGCTCACGATATTTAGCCACGGTGCGCCGTGCTATCGAGTAGCCGTTCTGGCGCAATATATCTACTAACTCATCGTCAGTGATAGGCTTGCTCTTGTCTTCTGCCTCCACCACTTCACGCAGTTTCTGCTTGACTTCACGTGTGGATATCTCTTCGCCGTCCACATTCGTCATAGATTCGGAGTAGAAATACTTGAGAGGAAATATCCCAAACTCGGTCTGCACGTACTTGTTGCTACATACGCGTGAGATAGTAGATACATCATATCCTGTTCGGTCAGCGATATCTTTGAGTACCATAGGGCGTAGGTAGGTGCTATCTCCCTGCATGAAGAACTCATGTTGGTATGCCACGATTGCGCCCATGGTATGCATCAGTGTCTCGTTCCGTTGGCGGAGAGCGTCAATAAACCAATTGGCAGCATCTATCTTGTTCCTGACAAATCGTGCTGCTTCGCGTGTCTTTGAGTTCTGACGTTGGCTTGTTTGGGAGTAGGTCGCCAGCATATCATTATACTCAGCTGATATGTGCAAGTCAGGTATCTCTCCTTGATTGAGTGATATGACCAACTCTCCATCCACCTGTTCGACAATAAAGTCAGGGATGACGACGGACTGGTTTCTATCGTACACTGTCCCCAACCAAGCATTACCGGGACGCGGGTTAAGGTGTACTATCTCGGATGTCGCCTCTTTCAGATCGTCCTCGCTCACCCCTATACGTTGTATGATCTTGGCGAAGTGATGGCGGGAGAACTCGTCGAAATAGGTCTTGATAATCTTCTGTGCTAACACTACCGAAGGTGTCGGCTCTTTCTGTTGCAGTTGTATCAGCAGGCACTCCTGCAGATCGTATGCACCCACTCCTGGTGGATCAAACAGTTTGATCTGCCGGATAACATCTTTCATCTTATCATCTTCCACTGTTATCCCCTCCCTGAAACTGAGGTCATCCACCAACTCTTCTGCTGTGCGACGGAGATAGCCGTCCTCATCTATATTACCGACAACGAACTTGGCAATATGTCTGTCTGCTTTGTCCATCTTGGTGAGATATATCTGAGACTTCAGATACTCGCTGAAACTGGTGCCTACAGAGAAAGGTATGTCCTCTTGTGGGGCTTCAGACGGGCGACCGGAGACGGGTGACATATCATTCACATCATCATCTTGAACGTAGTCATCGTAGTTAAAGTCCTCATTCTGAAGAGGGTTGTCATATTCCTCTTCTGTTGTTTCTGAGTTTTGATACTCATTTTCTTCTGCTGATGCACTCCCCTCTTCCAGCGCAGGATTATCTTGCAACTCCTCATTGATGCGCGCTTGTAACTCGCACGAGGGTAACTCCAACAAGCGCATCACCTGTATCTGTGCAGGTGAGAGCTTGACTTGCAGTTTCTGTTGTTGTGTGAGTGTTAAGGAGGTACCCATAGTATTATCTATTTGCCTACTATATCCAATATAGTGTGTGTGATGTATTCTAATTGTTCTGTGTCTAACTCCGTGTGCATCGGTAGCGACAACACACATGCTGCCAAGTGCTCTGCCACAGGGAAATCGCCTTGTCTGTAGCGCATATCGTGGTAGGCTTTCTGCAGGTGCAAGGGGACAGGATAATAAATCATTGTAGGTACACCTGCTTGCGCCAGGGCTTCGCGTATGTGGTCACGTGCTACTCCGACGAGCCGTATCGTATATTGGTGATAGACATGTGTCGATTGGGAGTGGTGTCCGGGGACTAAGATATGCGGATTGTTTGCGAAAGCCTTATCATAGTATGCAGCGGCTACCCGCCGTGCGTGTATGTATGCGTCTAAATGAGGTAACTTCGCATCAAGCACGGCTGCTTGTATGCTGTCTAATCGCGAGTTAACACCCACACTATCATGATGATAGCGTATGACCATACCATGGTTGGCAAGTGCACGCATACGCTCGGCTAACGCATCATCATCAGTGAAGATCGCACCCCCGTCACCGTAGCAACCTAAGTTCTTGGAGGGGAAGAAACTGGTGCATCCAACGTTGCCTATAGTGCCTGCCTGCTTCACCATACCATTGGCAAAGGTGTATTGGGCACCTATTGCCTGACAGGCATCTTCTACCACATAGAGATGATGCTCTCTCGCCAAACCCATGATAGACTCCATATCAGCACATTGTCCAAACAGATGCACGGGTACGATGGCTTTGGTATGGGGGGTGATAGCCCGACGTATGGCATCGACGGATATGTTCATCGTCTCCCAATCCACATCCACAACCACTGGCGTCAGCCCCAATAGTGCCACTACCTCCGCAGTGGAGATAAAGGTAAACGTCGGTGTGATAACCTCATCACCCGCTTTCAGCCCTAATCCCATCAGGGCTATCTGCAGTGCGTCTGTTCCATTGCCTACGGGAATGACATGCCGGGCTCCCGTATAAGCCTCCAAATGCTCCTGAAAAGCACTCACAGCAGGACCCTTGATGAATTGGGCAGAGTCAATGACCGACTGTATCCCGCAGTCAATATCGGCTTTGATATGTTGGTACTGCGTCTGCAGATCTACCATCTGAATCGTTCTCATATCCTATCGCTCTATGATATACTCCAAGGCGTCTGGCGTCACACGCACGTTTGTGACGTATGGATTATGGTGCACGATAGTCACAGGTATGGAGGTCTGCTCCGTCTTGGGGAAAGTGCACAACGCCTTGAACTCCTGCTCATCGACCTCCGCAAAATGTGACATACTGACACGTACCGACACATTCACCTCGTGTGGAAACAGTATCAAAGACTCTCCCCTTGGGATATTCTGCACTTGCACCGGCAGCACAAACGTCTTCTCCGTAAACTGCTCTGCGATAAACAATACCTCTACACTCGTCGGACTGACACGCATGCCCTCAGGAACACTCAACGCCGCCTTGTAGCGAACCGTGTCACTGATGCCCTTCAACACAATACTGTCTGTCGCTATGACACGTACACTCTGCAAATCCTTGTGCTTCCCATATACGCTCACCCGCTGTGGCGTCACTATAGGCGTACCCACCATCTGGTATTGTGGTGCGGCACTCCACTGCGCCTGCAACTGCACAGGCACAGTCTTCTTCTCCAACTTATGATATGCCACCTCTATCACTTCGGGCTGCACTTGCAGCACCACCGTCGAACCGGGTAACATGTCCTGCAACTTGGGACGTAATATCTCCGACGATATCTGCACTACCCCTTCTGCTTGAGTCAACTGGGACTCTATGTTTAGTGTCAACTCGTGATGAGAACGGCTGATCTGACGCAACTGCTTGCCGTTATCGCGGATCGTCACGTACAACTGTGTCGGCAATGGAGTCTCAAACGCTATATGCTCGGGTATATTGTTGTAAACAATAGGCAGAACGATACGCACATCGCGCGCAGTGGACATCGCACTCCCCCACCAGATGATACTCGCCAGCAACACAAACAGCAGGTATGTTGGCACATCCCACTTCACAAGCCAGCGCCAGCAGCGCGTGGCTTGTTTACGTAGTATAACACGAACTTTCCTCAACTATTTCTTATCTTTACTGTCGTCTTTCTTCACCTCTTCTGCAGCGGCATAAACACTACCTTTGTCCACTTTTATAGTGATATCTTTGGCTATCTCTACAATGAAAGCATTGTCCTGTACCTCCTTGATGTTGCCATAAATACCGCCGGCTGTCACCACCTTGTCACCTTTCTTCATCGCATCACGCTGCTTCTGCAACTCTTTCTGTTTCTTGCTCTGAGGACGAATCATAAAGAAATAGAAGATCACAAAGATGACAATCATCATAATCCATAAAGACCACTGACTGCCAGCTCCTCCTCCATCAGCACCTGCCGTGCCACTTGACTGTAATAAAAGAATGTAATTTAGCATAATATATTATTTTATGGGTTAATGATTGTCCTATCGTACTACCTTGAACAACTTGTTCTGTTGCTTCATATCCATCACTATCTTGTTCAATATACCATTGATGAATATGTGACTCTTGCTGCTTGAGTACTCTTTCGCTATCTCAATGTACTCGTTCATAGACACTTCCAACGCAATATCGTTAAAGTACATAATCTCTGTCAGTGCCACTAACATGATGATGTTATCCATGTACGCCACACGCTCAGCGTCCCAGTTCTTCAACGATTCGGCTATCAAAGGACGATACTCGTCCGCATGCTCTATGGTCAGATACAACAAGTCCTTGGCGAAACACAACTCAGCCTCTGTATCAAACTCCTCCAATAACGGCTGCTCATCGCCTGACTCCTCCTTAAACCGCTTGATAGTCTTCACTACATAGGTCATCACCACATCCACATCCGTCGTCCAACCTTGCCTGTCCAACACCACCTCCAACTCCTCCAAACCGGGCAACAAAGCCTCATTGCTCAACAACAACGATGAGTAAATCTTACGCCACAACAACTTCTCATCATCATAACTGGGCGACTCTTTCGCCATAAACTCTTGATAGAACGTGCTATCCGTCAGCTGCTTATATACCGAACTAACCACCTGCATACCCGCATCCCAACGCAGATTGTTCTTGTCCATGTAGTGGCGTATGCGACGATTGTTAAACACCTGCTGCGCTATCCTGTTGTTCACAAACCGGCGATTGGGCTCAAAAGGAGTATGCGTCACCGTCGCACGGACAATAGCATCTTGCAACTGCTCCTCCGCATAGGTAGTCAACTCATCCGCAAAATCCAACAACATAATGTACAAACTGTAGGTGTCATCAAAACTGCCTAACAGCATCTTACGAGCCTGCTCCGGAATAGACGAACTGTCTTTGTAATAGGCAAACAAAGTCTGTACAACTTTAGTCCGTACTAACGTTCTATTTATCATATAGTCTTACTGTACACAAATAACGCGCAAAGGTACGAAAAAAACGACATCTGTACAAGAAAACACAAATATATTTTTCTTCTCTTGCGGGTTCCGAAAAAAACAACTACCTTTGCGCCATATAATTCATAAACGTAATAATCAGAGATGGAAAATCGAAAAAACGAAAGGGGAAATGAACCGGAGATAGTGTACTCGCGTTCGGTCAAAGCAGGTAAACGTATCTATTACTTGGATGTAAAGAAGGCTCGCAACGAAGATCTTTACCTATGTATCACAGAGAGTAAACGCAAACAAGGATTTGAGGACGAAGTGCCCCAGTTCGAAAAACATAAAGTGTTCTTGTACAAAGAGGATTTTGCACATTTCACCGAGGGACTCAATGATGTCATTGGCTTCGTGCAACAACAACTCGGAGATATAGCAGAACGTGAAGAGTGGACTCCAAAAGAGGAGGATGCCGCTGACGAATATACAAAGGATGACAATGCGGAGCAGTATAACGATGACACAGAGGAGAAAACACACCGCGGACTCTTCGGACGATTCAAGAAAGACTAACGTACAAACACACCAAATCACTTTATAACAAAGTACAACAATGGGCTGTCTAACATCTTTAGATAGCCCATATTCTTCTGACTCCAAACCCTCAACTAAAGACACTGGGGACGCGGGCGCCCCGCCTGCGGCCAAGTCGCCAGACTTGCCTGCATATA
>CAVKDW010000058.1:0-10690 GCA_963655075.1 Muribaculaceae bacterium
ACAGCAGTTCGTGCGAATGCGGTATCTGCTAGTACCCCATATCCCTTCGTAGATAACCTGAAAGACACTAAACATTTGCTTGCACATGCTTTACTCTATGGCATGTTGTGTGTTTATCTTCTCTTAGGAAATCCTCTCTATGCCGCTTCTCTCTATGCGGGTACTTCCGATGCACAACACAATCTCTCTTCTCTCGTCGAGACTCCCACTTTCTGGGATGGTACTAAGGCCTATGATTGGTTGGGTAGTGGTACTGCTACAGATCCTATTATTATCTTCACTCCGCAACAACTGGCTGGGTTGGCTGATAGTGTCAATGCCGGTACGACCTTTGCGGGCAAGTATATCCGACTATCACAAGATATCTATCTGACGGACACAACATTGGCTAAAGACCAACGCCCTATATGGGAGTCTATCGGACATCGTGTGATGAATGGTATCGGTGAACCTATAGACTCGGCCTCTTTTGCCGGACATTTCGATGGCGGCGGACATGCTATTCATTTCTTGTATACAGGTAGTATTGATGGTTGGAGTGGTTGGAACGATTTGGATGACCCTACTTTTGAAGGTACTATCGATGGTAGTACATGGTATAAAGCCCTTTTCGGCTTTGTTGACTCGACAGCCACTATCACCAATCTCAAACTACAAGATGTTGCTATTATGGGTTCTGCAGATGTGGCAATGTTAGCCCTATATAATCGGGGTACTATCACCGATGTTACAGCACAGGGGGTAGGCTTCGGTGGCGGTGATGTCGGCAGTTATGGCGGTGGCTTGGTATTTGCGAATTATGGAACAATTGAGCGTTGTCAGGTACATGGCAAAGTGCAGGCAGGTCGTAATGTAGGTATGATTGCCGGTAGTAACTATGAGGGTGCTGTTATCCGAGACTGCTATGTCTCGGGACATCTGCAAGCAACACAATATTATGCCGGTGGCTTAGTAGGTGCTAATAGTGGTTTGATAGAGAACTGCGGTGCTGATGTGGATGTGCGTCATGGTTCATATAACTACAATGCCACGGATGTCGGCGGCTTTGTAGCAACAAACAGTGGTACTATCCGTAACTGCTATGCCAAGGGCGATGTCTATACTACGTATCGCCACGGCGGCGGAGGTTTCTGTGCGTGGAATACAGGACGTATTGAGTCTTGTTTTGCCACAGGAGATGTATATGGAGAGACCTATGGGTTAGGTGGTGCTTTCGTGAATACCAACGGAGCCTATGAATTCTACTATGGTTGGAGCACCTTCACCCCCGGAACGATTATCAACTGCTTTGCTATAGGGCGCAACCTCCTCACGGGCGATGAAACCACAGTGGCTGCACTCGGGTTCTGTGCTTCTCAGGATGATAACTCAAACAGTTTGATGGTTAACTGCTATTATATTGGTAATCATGGCATCGATGTATCAGAATCTAATGCCGGCAATGCATATATTGGCAATACGTTTATTATAGATAGTACCTTACTGCAAACGCAAGCTTTTGTGGATACACTCAACATGGTTGCTGCAGTACTTGGCACCAGCACGTGGCAGTATAATGCAGGGACTTATCCTACACCGACAGGAGTTATTGCAGATAATATCCAAGACGTGTTTGCCGGTGGCGATGGCACAGAGGCTACCCCTTACTTAATTAGCAACAAACAGCAATTGTATAATCTTGCTACTATCGTCAACAAAGGTTATGATTTCCGAGATAAGTATATCCTTCAAACGGCAGATATTCCGCTCAACCGTCCGATGGCAGAATGGGGTGAAGAGATGCCTACGGAGTGGAGGCCTATTGGAGATTATGATTTTAAGTACTCTTCTTTACCTCGGTATTTCCGCGGCATATACGACGGAGGTTTTCATGAAGTGCAGAACCTGTATATCAACTCGTTCAAAGAGAGTCAAGGCTTCTTCGGTACACTGCACCACAATGCGGTTGTCAAGAACCTCGCGATAATCGATGCTTATGTCAAAGGCGAGGGGAGTACCGGCGTCCTTGCAGGAAAGACATCTCGTTACTCTCAAAATGTAGTCATTGCACAATGCCATACCTCTGGACAGGTCTGTGCTACTTGGGCTGAAGGCGGTATCCTGGGTGCGATTGCTTTAGAGGGAAATACAAATATCCTGAACTGCTCCTCTTCTGCCCGCCCCTTGAAGACAAACAGAAAAGTGGCAGCCGTAGTGGGGGACCAGAACTATATCGGTGGCGAGTCATATAGTAATGACACTATCGCCAACTTCCTCTATACAGGTAAGGGCTGCTCGGTGGTACCTATGAGCGGCAGGGAGAGACATTTCAATGGATACTATGATAACGATACATTGCAATACTCTAAAAGTGACTATACTCTCCAGACGACGTTAGGTAAGACTACTGCTTATCTTCGAGGTAAAGAGATTGTCAATATCTATAACATACAAGTAGATTCGTGGAATGCCACACACTCTTTCCAACTCAACTATTGGCAGCAGAATGAAGGTGCATATCCTTCCGTCTCTCCTACTTTTATCCCTCCACATACTGTATCTTTTGTCAGCAATGGAGGAAATGCTATTGCTGATATGCATGTATTGGATAGTTCTTGTGTTCCTATACCTACAGCGCCGATACAAGAGAATAAGGTGTTCGTCGGTTGGTATTCCGACCCCGCGCTGACGCAGTTGTTCATATTCGATACGGCTCTGGTTGTATCCGATACCATGCTCTATGCTAAGTGGGCAGACCCGATAACTTACGACATCTCCAAGTTTAATAATCCGTTTGCTACATCCTATACTATCAACACCAAAGAGGAACTACTCGGCTTTGCCATGGCTGTCATGGGTATCAAGAATGTGATAGATGCCATGACGTTTGAAGGTAAGACAGTGAAACTCGGTGCAGATATTCTCTTGAACGACACCACCGGTTGGCAAGAATGGGCTACCGACAATGCATCTGCTGTCCCGTGGACACCTATCGGCACTTCATCTGCTCGATTCTTAGGAACTTTTGACGGACAGGGACATTCTATTGCAGGAATGTATATTCCCTTGTCAGGAGAATCCAACCAAGGACTATTTGGATATATCGGTGTGGGTGGTAGCATTAAGAATCTGACTATCTCTCATTCTGTCATAGTGCAAAAAGATAAATCATTGTATACCGGAGATTGTCGCGGCCTACTCGTGGGTAATTGTCGAGGGCAGATAGAAAATTGCCATGCACACGGGAAAGTGCTCTGTACGTTGTATGAAGACTTAGGGTGCAGGTACGTCGGCGGATTAGTAGGGAACTTCGGAGGTACTGATGCACGATACATCAAAATTCTATATTCTTCTGCTGATGTTGAAGTATCCGGATTCGACGTTGTAGGTGGCTTAGTGGGCGACTATTGCAGTTACGATACCATCCAATACTGCTACACTAAAGGAAAGGCTTCCGGGCGCACGGTAGCCGGTATTGCCTGGAGCGTGGCGAGGATGAAGAACTGCTACTCACTGATGGATGTAAATTGCTATCCTGTCTCTTATAATGGTGTAGGTGGATTGGAGATGTCGGGTGATCCTTATTATATGTATTTGGAGAACTGCTACTATGCAGGCACTGCTTCTAAGGCAGGAGTGGTTATAGATGGTGTTACGAGTTCCTCCTTAAGCACCGATAGAATGAAATCCGTTTACTATCTCTCGCACAATGCTCCCCATAGTGATGTCAGTACTGGTTATACTTATGGTACGGCACGTTCTGACCTGCAATTGCGAGCCAAGACGACATTTACAGGATGGGATTTCCTGCAGGTATGGGGACGGAAAGACTCTATCAATGGTGGCTATCCTTACCTACGATGTCAATACAATGAGTTTATTGAAGACGATGCCGATGTGGTGTACGTGCCATTAACAGAACTCTCCATTGCCCCTGTTCCTACTCTCATAGTGGGAGATACGTATCAACTGGCTATCCATTTCACGCCGGAGAATGCTACCATCACCAAGGTTACGTATCAAAGCACAGACCCCGACGTATGTTCCGTAAGTGCGACAGGACTGTTGACTGCGATATCGGAAGGTCAGACGACTATCTCTGTGGACGTAACATCCGAAAATGTGTCGCTTAATAAGACGATACAAGTCATAGTAGGAAATATGGAAACCAATATAGGACCTGTGGCTGATACGGAAGATGCTCTTACCCTGCGTAAAATCATCTACAACGGACAAGTCTATATCCTCCGTGGTGGCAAGACCTACACTACAATGGGCATGGAAGTGAAATAACCTCTCTATAGGAGGAGCATAAGCCCCAAAGAGGCTGTCTAAAGGTGTTAGACGGCCTCTTTTTCTCACAACCATACACTAACAACGAGACTGCCTAACCTTACTTGTTAGACAGCCTCATCTGTACCATTCCTCATCTTCCCTATCTTCATTCTCAACTGTCCTAATCTGTTTAGTAGGTCAGCCCGAATACCCAGAGAGGCACAGTCTGTTGGTAGCCGAACTCTATATCGTCTTTTACTATATAGGCGTTGGGGACAGTGGCAATCTGGCGTTTGCCTTTGTTTTTGCCCCCCACTTCGAAGGTGCAATCGTTGACCACAAAGTCGGATACCTCGGAGGACACCACCGCGTAGCGCACACGCATTTGGTTGAGAAAGAATGTCTCCCGTACATTGCCTATCTCTGCATTCTGTGGCGCTAAGACATACATCAGGTTCGTGTTGTCCAAGTATATCTTCTCTACTTTGCCGATACCCCGTATGCCTGCTGTGGCATCTCGCAACGACATCAACATTCCAGCTCGCTCCATATAGTACAGGTACTCGCTGATATCATTGCGCGAGATACCCGTCACCTGCGCCAACTTGGCGTAGTTTGGCTTGAATGGCACACTCTCTGCCACCACAACCAATAGCATTTTCAACCGACGCGCCACCGACACACTGAGGTTAGCATAAGTGGGAATATCGTTCTCCATGGTTCGTGTAATCACCTGCATAAGTGCTGTGGCGTAGTCGAATCCCTCGTGTGCAAAGGGATAATACCCTTCCTGCAGGTATTGCCGAAAGAGCGGCAATGGGTGCTGCACACCGGGGATGGCGACACGGTGTTGCAAAATGTCCTCCAGGGTAATAGGTGTCATATCGATGTTGTGATACAGTGCCAAATACTCACGGAAACTGAGCCCCTGCATCTCATAGACCGGCGCACGACGGCTCAGGTCGGCTAACCCATGGTAGATATCCAACACCGAAGAACCCGTGAAGACAATCTGCATATCCGAGTAGGTGTCTATCATCTGCTTGAGTTGCTGCGACCAGTTGTTTGCCTTATGTACCTCATCGATGAAGAGGTGCTTCCCGCCCTGCTTGTAGAACGCATCCGCCACTTCTACCAAGGTGTGCGTGGCAAAATAAAGGTGGTCTGCCGTGATATACAGTGTGTCCGCCGTGGATAAGTGCTGCTTGATGTGCTGCAAGAGCATCGTTGTCTTGCCTACGCCACGAGGACCCACAATGCCAAACACCCGACTATGCCAATCCAAATCGGCATACTTGTAGCGAAAGAACGATACCGTCGTCTTGGCTAACATACGCTGTTGATATTCGAATAATGCATCCATATCTTGCTAATTTTGCGGCAAAGATACGATATTTCGCCTACTTATACAAGAAAATGCACCAAATAAATGCAGATTTTGCCAAAATCTGCACCGAATAAGTGCAAAGATATACTTATTTAATAAATCTCACACTTTTACTCATCAAATTGCGACATATTACAAGTCAGATATGACTATCCACTCTCAACTGCACTAAACACTCCACTCTCAACTAAAAAACACAGCACCACATGTGCTGATCTTGAGCAGAGGATAAGCCGATCTTGAGCAGAACATAAACTGCCCCCAACTCCCAACTTCTTCCAACTTTCAACTATCAACTAAACAACTTCTCTCAACCCTCAACTTAATTCAACTTCTCCTAAACTTATAAACTCATAAACTAATAAACTATAAAAACGGGGGGGGGTATTGCTTATGTTAGATAAACAAACTACCTTTGCACCCGAAACATATATCATAACATGATCTATACATCAATCAATTAAAAACACAAACAGTATGAAAAGTCTTCTACTTTCTTTTGTGGCTCTGTTCTTTGCCACAACAGCCCTCTGGGCGTACGATTTCAAGTCAGGTGATTTGTACTACAACATCACCAATGCAACCGACCTCACAGTCGAAGTAACCTACGAAGTGTGGGATTATGATGGGAATATGGATAACTATGCGGGACTCACCACCGCGACTATCCCCGCTACGGTTTCCTACAACGGAAACACCTACCATGTAACAGGCGTCGGAAATGGTGCATTTTACTCATGTTCCACTCTTACATCGGTTACTATTCCTAATAGTGTAACTTCCATTGGATACGAGGCATTTTCCCTTTGCACCTCTCTTTTCTCGATCGATATCCCTAACAGCGTAACGAGTATTGGAGGCGGTGCTTTCCTTTATATCCCCAATGTCGTATATAGCGGAGAGGCCACCGGCTCGCCATGGGGCGCAAATGGTGTAAATGGCTATATAGAGGGGGATTTGGTCTATAAAGACAATACCAAAACATGGCTCAGGGCTTGCAATAGAGCGGCGACCGGCGATATCACCATTCCGAATAGCGTAACAGGTATTCAGTATTCTGCTTTCGCAAGTTGTTCAGGAATTACTTCTGTCACCATTCCGAACAGCGTAACCCAAATAGGCAATTATTCCTTTGGCTATTGCACAAGTCTTACCTCTGTTACTATCCCCAACAGCGTGACGACAATTGCAAGTCAGGCTTTCCAAGCATGTACCGGTTTGACCTCGATTGTTGTTGAGAGCGGCAATACGGTATATGATAGTCGCGACAACTGCAATGCAATTATCGAGATATCAACCAATAGACTGATACAAGGTTGCAAGACAACGGTTATCCCGAACAGCGTAACGAGTATTGGACACTATGCCTTCGCTGGGTACTCTACTCTTACGGATATCACTATCCCAAACAGTGTAACAGAAATTATGGGTTCTGCTTTTCAAGGTTGTTCATCACTCACCGCTGTCACCATTCCTAACAGCGTAATCTCTATAGGCGACCACGCTTTTAATGGTTGTTCCGGTCTGACCGCTATTACGATACCAAGTAGTGTAACAAGCATAGGAACGTGGGCTTTTAGTTGGTGCAAGGGATTGACATCGATGGTTGTTGAGAGTGGCAATACGGTATATGATAGTCGGGAGAATTGCAATGCAATTATAGAAACAGCCACGAATTCACTCCGGTACGGCTGCAAGACAACAGTCTTCCCAAACAGCGTAACGAGTATTGGCAATGCTGCTTTCTACGGTTGCATAACTCTCACTTCTATGACTATCCCCAATAGCATAACGAGTATCGGAGTGGATGCTTTTGCGTACTGTACAGGTCTTACCGCTATCACCATTCCAAACAGTGTAACGAGTATTGAGAATTATGCATTCTATGAATGCACGGGGCTTTCCTCTATCACTATTCCTAACAGTGTAACGAATATCGGATTGGGTGCTTTCGAGGCCTGCACAGGTCTTATCTCTGTAACGCTTCCGAATAATATAACGAGAATCGAATTATACACCTTTATGGGCTGTACAGGTCTGCCCTCTGTCACTATTCCCAACAGTGTAACTACTATCGGAGAGAGTGCTTTTGACGGTTGTACAAGTCTTGCCTCCGTTACTATAGGCAACAGCGTAACAAGTATTGAAGGGTATGCTTTCTATGATTGCTCAAGCCTTACCTCCCTTTATATGTTACCCTCCACACCTCCAACCGTAGGCAACCTTGTTTTCGACAAAGTTCCTACCGGTATATCGGTATATGTCCCTTGCGGCACTATGACTGCCTATCAAGCAGCAGAGACATGGAGCAACTTCACCAACTATAAAGAGTGGACAGGCTATATGCTTTCCGTCTCCTCGCAAGATGATGCAATGGGCTCTGTCCGTATCAGCCAAGAAGCGACTTGCACCAACAATACCGCCATCTTCGAGGCTATCCCCAACACCGACTATCGGTTCAAACAATGGAACGACGGCAATACCGATAACCCGCGTACCATTACACTCAACGACAATATGTCTTTCGTGGCTCAGTTCGAATCCGCTCCCACCGCCCTCGACCAAACCCGCATAGACAATAAAGCCACCGCACAAAAGATTATGCGCAACGGACAAGTCTATATCCTCCGTGGAGGCAAGACCTACACTACAATGGGTATGGAAGTGAAATAATCACCTCTCTATAGGAGGACATAAGTTCCAAAGAGGCTGTCTAAAGGTATTAGGCAGCCTCTTTTGTTTGTAGATGTCTTTGACTGGGATAGCAGTTAGTGGCGACCGCCACCCGGGTTACCACCGGGGTTGCCGCCACCGCCTTGCCCGCCGGGATTACCGCCTTGTCCGCCTGTGCCGATTTGCGTTATCACACCGGTCGGGGTAAAAGTCGTTACAGAAGTGGTTGTGCCGCTCAGTGTGCCGCCTATGCTCAAACCATGGAAAGTGGTTTCACCCCTCAGCGTACCGCCCGAAACGAGCGCATACGAAGTACCCGTAGTAAGGCTTGGCGTGGTGAGCAGGAGCGTCATCTGCGAGAGAGTCTTCTCTGGAGTGTAGGAGAGGATAGGCGCATCGTCCTGCGTGAGCGTGATAAGCGCCCCTTGTGAGCAACTGCCCTTGTAGAGTACGGTGTTCTGTGTGCAACTGTTGGCAGTCGGTGTGCTGCTGTCGCCGCCGATACCTACGGCAATGCCGCCCGTGATAGCAAAGGTGTTCTCATCGCAGTCGAAGCCGCCCTCGGGCGTGCTGGTACCCGATGCGATAACCACTCCGCCACCGATATGCAGCGTGCCGTTGGAGTCAATGCCGTCGTTGTCCGAGCCGTAGGCATATACATAGCCACCGTCAATAGTGATGTCGTTCGTGGCGTTGAGCGCATCGTCCGTAGTATATAATTCCACTATGCCGCCATGGATAGCGAGCGTGTTCTTCGACTCTATACCCTCACTGCCCTCTTTTGCACCCGTGGCACGCACCTTGATGTGACCGCCGTTGATGACGATACTGCTGTCGGCTTTGATACCTTTGGGCTTGGTGTCGAGGCTGCCGTATTGATAGACAGCGCCCGTAGTGATAATCTGCACCGTGCCGCCGTTGATAGCAAGGTCGCCATCAACAGAGATACCCTTACCGCCTGCGCCCATAGACTTTAGATAGAGTTCACCCGCATCGATGGTCAGCCCGTCGGCTTTGACACCTGCGCATGCCGACACATCCGCATCATCGCTGTCGTACTCGCCCGTACCCGAAGTGAGCACCGTGGTCTTGCCGCCGGCAATGTAGATGCTATCTGCCTTCAAGCCTTTGCCTGACGCCGAAGTTACTTCAATGTTCGTCAGTCCGCCGCCTATAATGATGTAGTCGCTGCCGTGGATACCATTACCTGCCGAGGTCGTGAGGTTCAGTTGTACGCCCGGACGAATACGCACATAGTCGTTGCTGCAGATGGCGTGCTTGTAGTTGCCCGTGATGTTGAGCGTACCGCTGCCGGAGAAGACGAGTTGTCCCTCGCTGAATAGGCAGGCTTTGGGCTTTTCGCCATCAGTGGTGGTGTAGGTAGAGCCGTCTACAAGGGTATTGGTCGTGCCGTCCGTGAGTTGGATATACGCCGTCTTGTGCGGGTACGAGCCGTCCTCGTCTGCCGTTGTGCCTTTCTCGATGTCAATAGCAGGACCCTTGGGGTTGGTCAGGGTCAAGCCCGAGAGCGTGAGCAGAAACTTGTTGTCCGAATAAATCTTGATACTGCCATCGGCACACTCACCCGAGAGGACATATTGTATCTTCTTTTTGGTGCTGACAATGACGACATCCGTACCGTCAATCGTGACGGTTACGTTCTTCGCAGTACCGGTCTGTGTAACGCCACTCTCGCTCCATTCGAGGGCGATTTGGGTCAGTTCGCCGGCGGTGTATGCGTCCCAGTTCTCAAGGAAGTCGCCGCCATCGTCGGGCAGTATGGCGAGGTCGGAAGGCTCGTCGGTGAGGGGCACGCTGCTCCATGCGATGTCAAAATCGGCGAGGTCGGTGCTACCGATGACCGTGTCGCTGCTTACCTCGCCGCCACTGGGGAAAGTGCCTCCCGAACTGCTATTGTTCTCTTCAGGGTTGTTGGTCTTGCACCCCAAGAGTGCTACGGCAACTGCCGTAATTAAAAATACCTTTTTCATACCATGATCGTTTTAATGGGCTACTAACTGTGAACTGTTTATATTGGGAATATCTACAACAAGAAATATACCACAATGCTATTTGGATTGTAGTATAATCATACAAATCGTAAAAACAAAGACCATTTTAATATAAAAATGCTCGATCCATGCAGGGCGCGAACATAGAGTACTCGTAGCATTGTTGAGTATTGTTAAGGTCTGACATTCTGCATCTTTTTACCCAAGGATATTGTATCGTCCATAAAAAAAGTGTAACTTTGTAGCGATATTCATATGCCGTATGATATACACTCTCAAAATAAGCAAACTATGCATACCACACAACTTATGAACCGAGCAGCGGACAATATCCGCATTCTCGCAGCAGCAGCAGTAGAAAAAG
>CAVKDW010000059.1:0-1696 GCA_963655075.1 Muribaculaceae bacterium
ACGATAGGATGCTTAATGAGGAACAAAAAGAGCGAGAGGAGAGATTAGAGATATACATACCTAATGGTCCACGCCTCGGCAACAAAGTGATAAATGCAGAAGGTGTCGCCAAAGCGTTCGGAGAGAAGCTACTATTTGAAAATCTAAACTTCATGTTACCACCCAATGGTATAGTGGGTATCATCGGCCCCAACGGTGCAGGAAAGACCACACTGTTCCGTATGATAATGGGAATGGAGACTCCGGATAAAGGTGTTTTCTCTGTGGGAGAAACAGTGAAGATAGGATATGTGGACCAAGTACACTCCAACATTGACCCGACAAAGACTGTTTTTGAAACTATTGCCAATGGAACAGAGTACATTCGTGTAGGGGGACGAGAGATTAACGCTCGCGCCTATTTGAGTCGCTTTAACTTCACAGGTTCTGACCAGGAGAAGAAATGTGGTGTCCTCTCTGGAGGGGAACGCAACCGCCTGCACTTGGCACTGACATTGAAAAGTGAGGCGAATGTGCTCCTATTGGACGAACCTACTAACGATATCGACGTGAATACGCTGCGTGCATTAGAAGAGGGACTCGAGAACTTTGCCGGTTGCGCAGTCGTAATATCGCACGACAGATGGTTCTTAGACCGTATATGCACACACATCTTGGCCTTCGAGGGTGACTCAAAAGTGTTCTGGTTCGAAGGTAGTTACTCCGATTACGAGGCTAACAAACGTATGCGCTTAGGTGATGACGCAATGACACCCAAGCGCATACGATATCGAAAACTCGTATAATCTAATAGTCAATCAACAGGTTAGTACAGGTCTATCCACTCCACTCTATTACCTAAGCACTGCAGGTAGTTCTTGAATGTCGGTATCTCACTTATACAACGCATTCAGGTGCTGCGCCAAGCGTATCCCCGCCATGTATAGCTGCCACTCCATCGGCTCCATCCAGCGGTAGGCGTAATGGTAAGTATTACCATCCCATGTCGTCTGATAATCATATACTTGTGCAGTGATGTTATAGGTATAGAGCAGCATCTGTGCGTCCGTCATCGCCTCCACCTCTTTCTTTCGTGCATCGTAGATATTATGCAGATAATGGGCATATTCAGAGTACGAAAAGCCTTTATACTCAATCAGTTTGCTGTCCCACACAGTGTGTAGGTTAGTCCCCTGACCGAACCATTTCATTCGCACACGGTTGCCGCCTGAGTCGTCTTTATGTCCAAGATGCATAGGACAGAAACGGTCGCCCGAGAGATGGATATAAAACACCAATGCGTCATGGTTGCGCTTGTCGTGCTGCAGCAGCACGTACAGACTGTCCATCGCACGGAACTGCTCACCACCGACTTCCGGATAGTGTACCGTCAGTGCGTCAACCAGTGCCGAGTCAGTCATCTCGGGGTCTAAGTCTTGGAAGTGCCACACGAAACTTTGCGGGTAGATGGTGTCGCTCTTTATCTCATCAGGCCATGTGGAGAGGTATATCATTCCCTCCTTGCCCAACACACCGTCCACCTGCTTGCGAGCACGGCGTGTGAGGTTGTCGTATGCTATCTGCGCCACTACCCGATGCCCTTTCGGCCCCCACGCATAGGTGGACTGTGCAGTGGCTAATAGGACGATAAACAAGATGCTAATAGATATTCTTCGTCTCATCATATAGGTATTTTGGTTATTCGTACAATTCTATC
>CAVKDW010000059.1:1706-10394 GCA_963655075.1 Muribaculaceae bacterium
TGTTGCCCACGCACTGCAGGTACTTCTCAAAAGCAGTGCGGGCTATGACTACCGTTCCACGACAGTCGTTAGGATGAAAACTGAGACTGTCGGTTTCTCGCAAGCACTTGTCTAAAAACAGGATGACATGATGTTCTGTGTCATTGATGAGTCCGAAGGGACTCACGCTGCCAGGTTCCAATCCGAGATAGCGCATCATTCGTTCCGGACTGGCGAACGACAACTTACCTGGTGCAGGCTGTCCTGCCGCCTGCAGCGATGCTTTCAGACGCTGCTCCAAGTCGTGTATCGCGAGGTCGTGGTCGCAATCAAAGCATATCAGATAGTGCTGATTGCCTTTGTGGTTGCGCATGAAGATGTTCTTGCAGTGTACACTGCCATCGTTGTGCCACCACTGTTTCGCCTCCTCAATAGTCTTGCCCTCGGGATGGTTATACACCTTATAGGGGATATGGTGGACGTCCAAGTAGTCCAACACTACTTTCTGCCGAGGATAATCGGTCTCTATCATAACACTTCTTTCAGTATCTCGGACACGGTAGGATGCGGGAATACTACCTGACGGAACTCGTCCACAATATAACCCATACGTACTGCAAAAGATGCCGCTGCCACAAACTCGGAGCAAGGGTTTCCTATCATATGTACACCTACAATCGTATGCCTCTTCTTGTCGATAATCATCTTGCACAAACCGTTCTCGCCCTCGTTCTCAGCAACAAAACGTCCCGAATAGGTCATTGGTATCTTATGCACCTCGTACGGCACGAACGGCTCATCAGCGGACATTGATGGCGCGAAATCGCCCTCATGTATCTCGTTCAAGTCCTTCTCCGTCAGTCCTACACAGGCTATCTCTGGGTTAGTATAAACCACACTTGGGATGGCGTTGTAGGCGATACGCTGCACCGGTACCTGCTTCAGCATGCGGCCTACTGCCACTTCTGCCTGACGGCTCGCCACGTGTGCCAGCATAATCTTGCCCGTGACATCGCCGGCAGCATACACGTTATGCAGGTTGGTCCGCATCATCTCGTCAACCACTATCGCACCTCTGTTCAGCGCAAGGTCTGACAGTGCCTCTAATCCCTGCAGGTTAGCCCGACGGCCAACAGAGATGAGTATGCGTTCCGCCTCATATTCGCCGTTGGAAGTGCGTACAAGGTTGCCTTGCAACTCTAATACTTTCGTGTCAGTCAGTATCTGCACACCCGACTTGCGGTATTTCTCCACCAGCACACCCACCACCTCTTGGTCGAGGTTAGGAAGGATAGTCGGCATCGCCTCTATCACCGTCACTGCCACACCTAACTCATGGTAGAGCGTAGCGAACTCCATACCTATCACGCCACCACCAACGATAACGATGGACTTCGGCAGTTCTGTAGCCGCCAATGCCAATGTCGAATCCCATACGTGCGGGTTGTCTTTCACACCTGGGATAGGGGGTACAAAGTTATTCGAACCTGTGCATATCAGCAGGTTCTCCGCCTCATATTGCTCCTCTCCGCAAGCGATAACCACCTGTTCGTCGGTGCGACTGACCACACTCGCTGTACCCGTCACCACCGTGCAGTGCTCGTTGTTCAGTTTCTGGCGTATGCCTGCCACTAATTTACGCACCACCTTTGTCTTGCGCTGCACCATCTTGGCGTAGTCAAAAGCCACACTCTCCGCTGCCACACCGTATTTGACAGCGTGCTGCGCGTTGTAGTACTGCTTGGCACTATATAACAAGGTCTTTGTCGGGATACAACCTACGTTCAAGCACGTGCCGCCTAACGCCGACTGCTCAAACAACACTACATCTTTTCCAGCCTTGGAGGCTGCTTCGGCTGCCGTGTAACCCGCAGGTCCACCACCGATAATCGCTAAATAATACTTCATAGTATATACTGATTTAATTGTTATTATTCTTGACTGTTAGTTAATTATGCAACTTATTCCTCTCGTAATATCCCCGCACATACACGAAATAGAACACCACACCCGCAAGGTAGAACAGTGCTCCACCCCAGAAGGCGGCGTGGTAACTCACGTGTTCCGCTATCGAACCTCCGACGAACATCCCCACACCCATACCCAAGTCCCAACTGGTCAGAAGCGTCGAGTTAGCGGTACCACGCTGGCTGTGCGGGGCCATATTGATAAACATCATCTGGAATGCAGGCCACAAGTGCCCATTGCCTAATCCGATAATAAACGGTGCCAAATAGTACCCTATCGGGTGATGCACCGCTGCAAACAGAAAGAATCCACTTATCGACACCACGATACCCATCGATGCGTTGCGTACTATCTGTCCTTTCCGTAGCGAGTGACTACCCGTCAACCGCGAGATGATCAGTCCTACAGCAAACAACGTGAAAAACAGTCCCGTACCACTGGTGATACCCATCTCCTTTTTGCCGTAGATGGCAACGTACGTGGACAGGATGCTGTATGCTACTGCCACCGTGAATATCACCAGGAAATGTGCCCAACCTTTCAGCATCAGGAACCTATCCAATGACAGCGGCTGCTTCTCTCTTATCAACTCCCTGTCCCGCAGTTTAAGCGTGCTATTCACTATCAATCCCGCCAACGAACAAACCAACGACAGCGCGAACAACATCTCGTAACTGTGGTAATGTGCGAACAAGAACATCGCCACACCGGGACTTATCGCGGTCGCTATATTATTACTCAACCCATAATACCCTATCCCTTCTGCACGACGCGACGAAGGCAACACGTCTATCGCCACCGTACTCAGTGACACGCCCGTAGCCCCGAACGGAGCACCATGGAGCGTTCGGAAGATGGCAAACACAGTCAGACTGCCCGCTATCAGATAACCCCCGAAAAATGCTGCCGTCAGGAAATAAAACAGCAGCAACACCGTCTTACGGGGAAAACTATCTACAAAGAACCCACTGAACGGACGGATGCACAACGCTGCCACAGCATAACCCGACAGTATCAAGCCTATCATCTGTTTATCAGCACCGTACGTCTCGCTCAAATACAGCGGCAACAATGGTGTCAACAACATAAACGCAAAGTACAGCAAGAAATTGCTGCACCACACCTTGATATAATTACTGTTCCATAACCTGTCTTGTGTCTCTACCATCCTTTTTCTATATTGCTATCTGACCTGTACCAATTATCCATTACTCCTTAACTGTCACTTGTCTTTCTTACACGTAGTCAGGAACATACGCACAGCATCACCTACCATATCCACACAGGGACGCTTATGATAATACTCCTCCGTACGAGCAGATGGCTGTGGAGATTGTGGCTTAGGCGCTATACCCAACAACTCGGCACATATCAGACTACCATGTGCTTGCTTGAACTGACCGGCTAAATCCTGTACCAATGCATAGTTGGTAGCCTTTCCGTTACTATCTCCCGGTGTCGAACTACCATTCTCCAACCCTGCTAACAGGAACATACCACAGGCCGCACCACAGGTCTGACGCATCCTTCCTATACCCCCACCAAAAGACGAAGCCAAACGCAAAGCCATCGCCTCATCTATACCGTACATATCGGCACAAGCCGCAAACACGGACTGACTGCAATTGAATCCTTGCCTGAACAACTCCTGCGCACGCAAAACACGCTTCTCTATCTCTTGTTCTTCCATCTTTAGAATTACTAAATTAGCGTGCAAAGGTACACCTATTCTACGACATCTCCAAAACTATGAGTCCCATTCGCCCCATGAGTCCCAATGGACTATAAGCCTCATTAGTCCCATAGACCCATACCAGTACAACGCAAAACAACGGCGTAGCCGAAAATACACGAAATAGCCAACATAAAATCACCTACGTGCAGCCACTAACGTGAAACAAGTAATGTGAGCGAAACGAACCACTATGCGTGCAACAAACATACGCATTAACAAACATACGTATCTCAACTCCGCATTCCTAATCCTTCTTAATAACTCTGTCAGCAGCACTTCAGCAGAACATAAGCCGATCTTGAGCAGACCTTAACCCGACTATAACCTCCACAAAAATATAGTATTTTTAACATTCAACAACTATACATTCATACATATATGCATCATACATCGACATGTCGTCCTTACTATTTGGTACTCTTTCTTACAATAAGCGCAGCGGTCCTTCTTTCAACTTCTCTCAACTCTAAACACTCAACTCTAAACTAAAAGTTTGCATACCTGCAAATATTACACTACCTTTGCACCTGCTATCATGCGGATAGAGGAACTGGAACAAATGATGGCACTCCACCCTGAAGTAGACGTGTTGTGTCAAGAGATGAACAGAAAGCCGGCACAACACTTCCTGCTCAAAGGTCTGTACGCTTCCGCTAAAGCCATGATATTGGCTGCATTACAGCAACGTATGCTGACAACACAGCGTACCAAGACGATGGTCATCGTGCTCGACAATATAGACGATGCACAATACATGTATGCCGACCTACGCACACTATCTACAACAAACACCTATTTCTTCCCTACATCCCATCGACGCAGACAAGCAATCAAAGATGAAGCAATGGCTGTGCAACGAACAGAAGTGCTTGCTGCACTCGCCAACACAGATATCGTAGCACCTGTCATAGTCTCTTATCCGGAAGCACTCGCTGAGACCGTACCACAAAAAGACACATTAAAACAGCATACTATTACGTTGCACACACAACAAAAGATGCACATCTCATCCTTAACCAACCAACTCATAGAACTAAACTTCAAGAAAGTCGATTTCGTCTATGAACCGGGACAGTATGCAGTGAGAGGGGGTATCGTGGATATATATAGTTTTGCACACGATATCCCATACCGGATAGATTTCTTTGGAGACGAGATAGACTCTATTCGCGAATTCGACATTGAGACACAACTCTCAAAAGATATTGTACAAACGATTGATATCGTAGCAGATGCAAAACTACACGATGAACAAGGCACGTTCATCGACTACCTGACGGGTACAACTTTATGGATAAGCAACGACTGGTCAATAGCATTGCATAAATGGCAGGATGGTAGCCAAGAAGACAGATGGAAGAATCTTCTATACAACCACACCACACTCGAATTGGCACCAAAAAGCACTTTCGACACGTTCAATACGATCACATTTGACTGCCTGCCACAACCCACTTTCAACAAAAACTTCGACCTGTTGGTCCAAGACCTGCAAGCACGTACAGCCAACGGGTACAAGATATACATTCTCGCTGACCAAGCCAAACAGACAGACCGCCTGAAGGCTATCTTTGACGACAAGGAATGTGGCATACACTTTCTCCCTGTCAACAAAACACTACATGAAGGATTTGTAGATAACGGTGCGAAGATATGTTGCTACACAGACCATCAGATCTTCGAACGATACCACCGCGTAACATTACGGTCAGAGAATGCACGAAGAGGGAAAGCAATCATGACCCTCAAGGAGATTAATCAACTCCAAATAGGTGACTACGTCGTGCATGAAGATCACGGCATAGGACGATTTGCAGGACTTATAACAACAAACTTCAATGGGAAACCACAAGAGACCATCAAACTGATATACAGAGATGGAGATACCCTCTTCGTCAGCATACACAACCTACACCGCATAGCCAAATACAAGGGGAAAGAAGGAACAGAACCCACTATCTCACGATTAGGGTCTGGCGCATGGGAAAGGATGAAAGAACGGACAAAAGACAAAGTCAAAGATATCGCACGCGACCTGATACGACTGTATGCCACACGAAAACAACAACAGGGATTTGCATATTCACAAGACGGATATATGCAACATGAACTCGAGGCATCGTTTATATACGAAGACACACCGGACCAAGCCAAAGCAACACAGGATATCAAACGGGATATGGAAAGCCCAATGCCGATGGACAGACTCGTTTGCGGAGATGTCGGGTTCGGAAAAACAGAAGTGGCAATGCGTGCTGCATTCAAAGCGGCCACAGATGGCAAACAAGTTGCCGTACTAGTACCCACAACAGTCTTGGCACTGCAACACTACAATACCTTCTGTGAGCGATTTAAAGACTTCCCTGTACGTGTTGAATACCTTAGTAGGGGGAAAACGCCTAAAGAAGTAAAAAACATACTTGCTGACCTCAAAGCAGGAAAGATAGATATCATCATCGGAACACACAAGATAGTCGGCAAACAGGTAGAGTGGCATGACCTCGGACTACTCATCATCGACGAAGAACAAAAATTCGGAGTAACAGTCAAAGAAAGACTCAAAAACCTGAGGACAAATGTGGATGTATTGACACTCACCGCGACACCTATACCACGTACACTGCAATTCTCACTCTTAGGAGCAAGAGACCTTAGCATCATCAATACTCCACCACCAAACCGCTATCCCGTACAAACAGAAACAATAACACTCGATGACGAAGATATACTGCGAGAAGCAATAACACTTGAGATGCAGCGCAATGGACAAGTGTATGTGGTGTGCAACCGCATCGATGCTCTCACACGCATACAACATCGCATACAACGCTTCGCACCGGAAGCCCGGACAGTCATTGCACACGGACAGATGCCTACAGACGAGATGGAACAGAGACTCGAGAAGTTTATCAATTACGACTATGACATTCTCATATCAACTACAATCATCGAGTCGGGAGTGGATATACCCAATGTCAATACGATCATTATCTATTCTGCACAGAACTATGGATTAGCAGATCTGCACCAACTACGGGGACGTGTAGGACGATCAAATAGGAAAGCATATTGCTACCTCGTCACACCGGAAAAGTCACTACTGACAACAGAAGCAAGACGAAGATTGGACGCTATATCAACATTCACAGAACTGGGAGTGGGATTCAATATCGCTATGCAAGACCTCGATATAAGAGGAGCAGGAAATATGCTGGGGGCTGAACAAAGTGGATTTATAGCCGACCTTGGATACGATACATACCAACGCATCTTATCCGAAGCCGTACAAGAACTCAAAGACGAGTTCTCTACAACCCAAACATCCACTGAAAACACACCTCTACAAACCATAACCCTACCGTCCAATATCACCAATCATAACAATTGGTGCAACGATAGCCAACTCGAAAGCGACCTGCCACTGTGTTTCCCGGCAGAGTACATAGAAAATGTATCAGAACGTATCACTCTCTATCGGGAATTGGACAGCATAACAAACGAAGACGCACTGCAAGACTTCAGAAAACACCTTATAGACAGATTTGGAGAAATACCAACGATGGCTGAACAACTGCTTAACGTGGTGCGATTACGTTGGACATGTTGCCGATTGGGGATAGAGAAAGTCGTCCTTAAACAAGGACACATGACACTGTTCTTTATCCGCAATAACAATAGTTACTGGCAATCCGAAACATTTGGTCAAGTCCTGCAGTACGTGTGCTCACGACCACAACGCTGCACACTACATGAGGAACGGGATAAACAAGGGAAAGCCACGGGCAAACGCTCTGTTACCATACAACAAGTAAATACCATATCCGGAGCACTCACACTGCTCAACAAGATAGTTTAGACTCATAGACTGTCACTCCTCCCCACCACAGCCTATTACCATTAGGAGCACAATCAACCACCGTCACAAACTACCACTACCCGTAGAAACAATCTACTAACGCTCTTCAAAAGTGCCGTCTGTATAGAATATCAGTACTTTCTGCACACTACGAGCAGGTCTCGAATCCATATCTTGGGACGATGCGACAATACCCAACGTACCTATACCGCTATTCTTCTGCTTATTAGATGCTTCTTCTGAGCCTGCAGGAGGCGTTTGTACATTACTGTAAGAGACAGACTCATTGGGTTCCATATCAGGAAATAACGTACGAGAGGACTCCTCGCTGCTGTCATTGATATACATACTACCGGCACCTGTAATGAGCCATAAACAACTGATACTACGAAAACGACGCAGTATAGCCTGCATCACCTCTAAACTGGGTCTATTACGACCTCCCAAGATGTTGGAGATGGTACCTGCACTTATGCCGACCTCCTGAGAGAACTGCTTTGCATTCATACCCTCACACTCCATTATTTTAACCAATCGATCACGTTCACTCATAATAACACAAACTTAATAACCAAATATCGACTGCAAAGATAAGAAAAACACTTCACATACACAAAATAGAAAATATAGAAATCTTACGCTGCTTCAGATTTACATGTGTGTACGTATGGCAAATACACAAATCTAAATATACACAGTATATCTGCCTGACTATAAGTGCATTTCTGCAGATAAACCGTAGTTAAAGCAGTATTCATAATATGCAGAATATCAGTATATATGCTCAATTACACAGCGTGATACAGCCAACACGCACTAATACTACACACTTGAACACGTAATACTTAACTTGACACTTTACATCTTCATACTAACTTACTGATAATATAGTTATTGCATAATTATGTGCAGCATAATAAATGTCGCTATGCGTGTCCTACTACACAACGTTGCAATATATTTGCATTTGTGGTGTATATACTTGTTTCATTACATTTATTTGTGAAATATAGACCTGTTCGTTGTGATGCTTATACGGAAGTTCACAAAATAATACTACTCTACTCCATTGCCATTAAACTGTGTGCGTAGAGAAAATACAGAGAACTTAGTACGTTTCTCAAGAATTGAATAATCCAGCACTAAGGAC
>CAVKDW010000060.1:0-10051 GCA_963655075.1 Muribaculaceae bacterium
GTACCTATCATCCCGGAGAAAGCAACACGTGCTCCCAGTGCTGCAGCGTTTGCTGCAAATATGGCCGTTGAACTGCCCAGAGTCAAAGTCATCTGTTTGGCAAACTTCTCCTTACCCACTTCAGGATAACCCTCTATCTGATTCAAGATAAGGTCAACATTCAACTCGCCTAAGGCTATTATATCAAATGATTTCCTTAAGTTCAGATAATCGTTGAGATTAACAATATTGAATGCATTATAGTACTTGTCCATGTTATGTTCTATACGCATCAATACAATTTCCTCCGCTTGGATACCTATGTGATTCAAATTACTATACAACAACTGACGGGCAACAAGAGCCTCGGGAGTCTGCCAGATATAACGACAACCCGTCTTTACTAACCACAACTGACGATCAGCATCTACATCTTTCAAATCTTTACCTGTCTCATCACCATGCAACCATTTCTTCCAACGGTTAGACAAATAAACCTGTTGCCATAGCACATCGGTGATATGACTCAACTGAGCCACTTTGCCAGCCGCAAACTGCTTCTTCTCTTCCTCCTCTAACTCCGCTAAAGCATCATATTCGTTCATGGTGAACTCCGGACCGACATTAGCGGCTCCCATACCGGACAAGGGGTAGTCTTGGGGGTTACTTACATCATCGGTATAATGACCTTTGATATAACTGCCATAAGGACGGACCTTAGCCGTCAATGCACGTGCCACTTCAGGGTCAAATGTTGTCGTATGCAGATCTGTTCCGACCTTGCCAACAATAAAGCATGGCCATACATTCTCCAAACCGACCGCTTTCAAGCCGCTCTTCAAATCAGTCAAAAACGTGTCAAAGGTCTTTTCATCTGCTAAGCCACCATGAACCTCCTCGGTACCTACTTCATAAGAGATAGGAGCAATGTTATGCGCCTTACGGAAATTCTCCGCATGAAGAATCAACTCTACCGTACGCTGGGCTACCACATGGATATTGATAATCTCGCCTTTGGGCAAAAATATATCTACAGTAGGATCAACATGTATCAGATCATACCCCGCTAAGATAGCAGCCTCATAGGATTTCTTCACGCCTTCCATAGCACGCTCCGTATCCCAACGCTCAATAGACTGTTTATCCTTTAACCATGGACCTCCGTGATCAATAGCAACTATATAAGGACCTGTATAGTGTATCGCCTCAGCCTCACGACGGAGAATCTTTGTGAATTCCTCCTGAGTCATGCCCGTATAGCCTCCATCACAATCTACCTGGTTCAGAGTAGTAGCGAAATAAATAGGAGCATTATTACGTTTAGCCGCACGAAACGACGCCTTTATCACAGATAACGAATTAGGGCACGCAGCAAATAATGTACGTGGGACACCGGTCTTTTGCTTCAAATCCTCCATGACACGGAGAATATCTTCTGTCTTTGCCATAGTATAAGTTCTTTTTGATTGACTTCCTGCAATATCTACACTCAATTGTATATCTTAACTCCTTCTACTACACGATGTATATTGCCCGATACAGAAGGAGTATCCGGACACAACCCGCGATGTATGGATGTGTAAAAACCTAATAACTGTCCCACCAATACATAAGGCAGAATACCATATATACCGGTTTCTGCACTTCCATAAGGCATTACCACCTGCAGATCTTCGTGCACTCCGTGTACCATCACCGGTTTCCCCGCAATCACTATCACTTGGGCAACCAAATGGTTATTGCCACTGACCTGCTGAACCAAGTCGCGCTCATAACGCTGCACATTCTCATCATCTTGCATCAGATAAACAACTATCGAATGGTTATTTACCACGGCCTTGGGACCATGCCTGAAGCCTAAGAAACTGTCAAACTTGCAAACAACACCACCATCCGTCAACTCCTGAAGTTTCAAATGACATTCCTCGGCTATGCCCTTCAACGGACCCGAACCTAAAAATACCGCACGTTCAAAATCACGATTTGCTATCTGACTCAGGCTCTCAGCATACTTCTCCAACACAACCTGGGCATTAGTAACCACATGCGCTACATTTTCACGCTCCGATACAATGTGATCTATCTGACTTATCATCAAGCATGTAAACAACATCGTGGAGAACGAACTCGTCATAGCCAAACTCTTATCATCAGTTTCCTCTGGCAACAACAACGTCAATACATTCTCTGCATGCCCGGACAAAGCCAAATGCCCATTCCTGTTGCACGTTATATATATGTGTGCGATATTCTTACAAATACGATTAGCGATATCAACTGCACCAACACTTTCAGGACTATTCCCCGAACGGGCAAAACTGATCAACAACAAGGGTCTCTCTATATTCAAGTAATACGAAGCATGCGTGATCAAATCCGTCGTTGCTACAGCACGCACATTCCCCCATTGCTTGCGCAATATAGGTGCTATCGCATCGCCTATAAAAGCAGATGTGCCGGCACCGGTCAACACAACATCTGTCTCAGAAGTCAAATAACGATCAAGAAAAGACTTGACACGCTCTCTCTGAGCAACAATAGCATCATACTCTCTCATCCACATCTTAGGCTGCTGAAGAATCTCCCTATGTGTAAAAGTATCCATATTTCAATGTTTATAAATCCGTTGTATTGGTTCTTGTCCTTAAAAAACGCTGCAAAACTAATTATTTTCGAAATAACCATAACAGTAAAAAATATGCTAAAAAACATATTTTCTTCAGCAATATTATATCTTGCTAATCATCAGTTAATTACATAAACACAACATACCCACTTTATCTTTCGAAACGTTTCGAAACAATATCCTACAACTTCCACTGTATAGTCACACAGAACCCTTACCTGTTATTCGGAACACTTCGTAGTGTTCCGAAATAGGATAAACACAACTTTTGGGGCTTTCATTTGCTTCGTATAACTATTTTTTCATACCTTTGCAGCGTAATCGAAACACTTTATACCATGACACCAGACATAACCATACCATCTGCACGTGAGCGTCGTGCCCGGATTTTGAAGATGTTAGAGACACATGATGAGGTTTGTGTAACGGATTTAAGTCACATGATGCAGACTTCGGAAGTCACCATTCGAAAGGACTTGAACATCCTGCAAACACGCAATCTGCTTATCCGTACACGAGGAGGTGCCATTCGTCGCCCTGTGGAAAACCTCAACGAAGATACGGCTATCAATATGAAACGGATGTTCAATTTCCGGGAAAAAGAACGTATTGGCATCCTCGCGGCTACATTAATCCATGACGGAGATTATATCATGTTGGACTCTGGCACTACAACTATGGAGATCGCTAAACATCTGTATCAGTTCAATAACCTGACCATACTTACCAACGCTATGAACATCGCTGTAGAACTGATGAAGTATAAACGTTTCACAGTCATCATTTTAGGAGGACACGTCCGTATCAACAGCCATAGTACTGTAGGACCATTGGCACTTAACACACTACGCAACTTCTCCAACTATAAACTCTTCTTGGGGGTTGATTCCTTCTCTATAGAAACAGGAATATCAACTCCAAACCTGGAAGAGGCTCTACTAAACCAAGCTATGATAGGACAGGCGAAAGAGGTAGTGGCGGTGTTTGACTCTTCTAAACTCAATAAAAAGAGTTTTGCACACATAGCAGACCTGAACCAAATAGCAACTATCGTAACAGATCGAAATATCCAAACAGGCATACTGACACAACTGCGTCAGAAAGGTATTCAAATATTATTGGCATAATCTGCATAGGTAACAGAATAAATCACTAATTATGGGTATTGTAGATTTGCATGGATAGAATATTCTTTATAACTTTGCAACCTTTTTTGAGATATGACCTGAAACTTTTGCCGTAGGTCATGTGTAGTATGGACGATATGATTCGACATGATGGTATTGTGTTGTCTGTCGGGGACAACACGGCACGTGTACGGATAGTACAGTCAAGTGCGTGTTCTGCATGCAAAGCACGCCAAATGTGTATGTCCGCCGAGAGTCAGACCAAGGAGATGGATGTCACACCATTGGAGCCTCTGCACGTAGGAGATGAGGTAGAGGTTATCGTGCAACCAAAGTTGGGATGGAAAGCCGTAGGCTTGGCATATATTCTACCGTTTATAGTACTGATAAGTGCAGTATTTATGTTGGGTAGATGGTTGGACGAGACCATAGCGGGGATAATAGCACTGTGTGCCATAGGTGTGTACTATTGGGTGCTGAGTTTCTTTAAGAGGAGATTACAACGCGAATTTAGTTTCACGGCAAAAAGAAAACAATCAGTATGAAACTAAAGTAAATACACGGATAAAACAATGGTGAGATAAAAAAGAGTGAGAGAATCTACAGAATAGTTAATTAAATATATTATATGGACTTGATTTTGATTTCTTTAGCCGTTCTGGGCGTGACGGGACTCGTAGCCGCTGTGCTACTGTTCTTGATTGCACGGAAGTTCAAGGTAGAAGAAGACCCACGCATCGACCAAGTACAGGATGTCCTGCCGGGGGCAAACTGCGGCGGTTGTGGCTTCGCAGGTTGTCGTGCTCTGGCAGAGGCTTGCGTCAAGGCAACATCTCTTGACGGACTGCTGTGTCCTGTCGGTGGTGCCGCCACGATGCAGAAAGTGGGAGATATCCTCGGTCTGGCAGCAGGTGCTACCGAACCGAAAGTAGCAGTCGTGCGCTGCAATGGTAACTGCGAGGCTCGACCACGTACCTCATCATACGACGGGGTTAAGAGTTGCCGTATCCAACACAACCTCTATGTGGGTGAGACCGCATGTGGGTTCGGGTGTCTCGGTTGTGGCGACTGTGTGGAGGCATGCCAGTTCGACGCAATCCACATGGATACTGCTACAGGTCTGCCCGTAGTGGACGAAGAGAAATGTACCAGTTGCGGCATGTGTGTCAAAGCTTGCCCACGCCATATTATCGAACTACGCAACAAGGGACCTAAAGGACGACGTATGGTCGTAGAATGCGTGAACAAGGACAAAGGAGCTGTGGCCCGCAAAGCATGCCTGAATGCCTGTATCGGCTGCGGCAAGTGCCAGAAAGTATGTAACTTTGAGGCTATCACCGTAGAGAGCAACCTCGCCTACATCGACTTTACCAAGTGCCGCCTATGCCGCAAGTGCGAGGCAGAGTGCCCAACAGGGGCTATCCACGCTGTCAACTTCCCACCACGCAAACCTGCTGAGCCTAAGACCGACACGCCTGCTGCATCGGCTGCTCCGAAAGCAGACACCCAAAAACCTGAAGCTTCTGAGGCTGCACCTACTGTTGTTGAACCACTAAAAAAGGAGACTAAAGTATGAATACATTCCGTATAGGTGGGGTTCATCCACACGATAACAAGGTCTATTCTGCCCACCGGCACATCACCCAATGCGCACTCCCGAAGAAAGCCGTCATCCCGCTCATACAACATATAGGGGCACCCGCACAGGCTGTCGTAGAGAAAGGACAGCAAGTGAAAGTAGGCGAACTCATCGCTAAGGCTGGAGGATTCGTCAGTGCCAACATACACGCTCCTTTCAGCGGCACCATCACCAAGATCGATACGGCTATCGATGCCTGGGGAATGAAGATGCCCGCTATATTCATGGACGTGGAAGGCGACGAATGGCTCGAGGGGATCGACACCTCCGACACCATCCTCCGCGACTGCACACTCGACTCCAAGGCTATCATTGATAAGATACAGGCGGCGGGTATCGTCGGACTTGGCGGGGCATGCTTCCCCACACACGTCAAACTGCTGCCTCCACCGGGAAAGACTGCAGAAGTACTGATCGTCAACGGTGTAGAGTGCGAGCCCTATCTCACTTGCGACCACCAACTGATGCTCGAACATGGTGAGGAGATTATCATCGGTACACGTATTCTCATGAAAGCACTCAATATCAACCACGCTATCATAGGTATCGAGAAGAACAAACCGGATGCTATCGCACACATGCGCGCACTCGCTGGCAAATCACTCGGCATCGAAGTCAAACCCCTCATGCTCAAGTACCCCCAGGGAGGTGAGAAACAACTCATCGACGCCTGCATCAGACGTCAAGTACCAAGCGGTGCGCTACCTATTGAGGTCGGAGCAGTGGTGGACAATGTGGCTACTGTATATGCCATCTACGAGGCCGTACAGAAAAACAAACCGCTCATCTCTCGTGTTATGACCGTCACGGGTAAGAGTATTGCCAAACCGGGCAACTACTCCGTTCGCTTCGGTACACCACTGAGCGATGTGGTCGCCCTCGCTGGCGGCGTTCCTGAAGATACAGGAAAGATCATCGGCGGCGGTCCTATGATGGGTCGCGCTATGAACAACATCGACATGCCCGCCAACAAGCGTGTCAGTGGACTTCTCTTCCTGCCGGAGAACGAGAGCCGCCGTCCGGAACCGGAAGCATGCATACGCTGCGCTAAGTGCATATCCGCCTGCCCTATGGGACTCGAACCATACCTGCTATCCAAGCAAGCAGACCTCCGGATGTGGGACGAGATGGAGAAACATGACATCATGGACTGCATCGAGTGCGGCTGCTGTATGTTCACATGCCCAAGCAACCGGCCGCTGCTTGACTACGTCCGTATGGGGAAAGCCACCGTCGGAGGTATCCTGCGCGCCCGCGCTGCGGCTGCTAAGGCTGCCGAAGAAGCCGCTAAAGCAAAAGAAACAACCGACGCCCCTGAGGCAGAAGAAAAGAAATAACTTAACACGAAACAGATATGAAACAACTAATAGTATCTCCGGCACCTCATGCCCACAGCAAGGACAGTGTTCGGAAAAACATGCTCTTGGTGATTCTCGCACTTCTGCCGGCCTATGTCATCTCGGTCATCGACTTCGGTTGGGGCGCACTCATCACCACAGCTATTAGCATCGTTGCCTGTGTAGCTTTCGAGTGGCTGATAGCTAAGTTCATCCTCAAGCAGAAACCTACTATCTGCGACTGCTCCGCTGTCCTCACAGGTCTGCTCCTCGCCTTCAACCTGCCAAGCGACCTCGATTGGTGGATAGTCATCATCGGTGCTCTCGTCGCTATAGGCATAGGAAAGATGACATTCGGCGGACTGGGACAGAACCCCTTCAACCCCGCACTCGTAGGCCGTGTCTTCCTGCTTATCTCCTTCCCCGCACAGATGACCACATGGCCACGACCACTCGGCTTTGCCACTTCCTACACAGACGCAGAGACAGGTGCTACACCCCTGGCACTGCTCAAACAAGCAGTCAAAGGCGGTGACACCAACGTGGTGAGCCAACTGCCATCCCTCTGGGACTCCTTCATAGGCGCTATGGGAGGCTCTCTCGGAGAGGTATGCGCACTCGCACTTCTCATTGGCGGGCTATTCCTCATCTGCACACGAGTCATCACATGGCATATACCCGTCTCTATACTCGCTACCGTAGCACTCTTCGCTGCAGTCACAGGATGGTGCGGAGCACTGCCGGAGAACCTATCCACGGCACAGTATGTAGCCTACACCCTTTGCACCGGTGGTATCATGCTCGGTGCTTTCTTCATGGCTACCGACTATGTCACATCACCGATGACACCACTCGGGAAGATTATCTTCGGTATAGGCATAGGATTCATCGTCATGGTCATACGTACGTGGGGGGCATACCCGGAAGGTATGTCGTTCGCTATTCTTATCATGAACGCTTGTGTCCCCTTGTTGAACCATATCCGTCCTAAACGCTTCGGAGAGAAAAAGAAATAATAAGGAGGTAAGACTATGCAAAAACTACAAAGTACACTCACCAACATGCTCCTGTCTCTCGGCTGCATAACCATCGTTGCCGCCGCTGCACTCGCTGGCACCAACATCCTCACCAAGGACACTATCGCCAAGGCGGCAGCAGAGAAACAGACTACTGCTATCAGTGCCGTACTACCGGAGCATGACAGTATCGCTGACGCAGAAGAAGTGAACGGAATGTCCATCTACCGCGCCTACCAGGGCGACAGATTCGTGGGAGCAGCCGTGAAGGCACACGACAATAATGGCTTCAACGGATTGATAGAGGTAATGGTAGGCTTCGACGCGGACAATACTATCATCGACTATGTGGTACTCACACAGAACGAGACACCGGGACTCGGTGCGAAGATGCCGGAATGGTTCAAAAACAAAGGAAATATACTCGGTAAGACCGCTACAGGCAACCTCGCAGTCAGCAAAGACGGGGGGGAGATAGACGCCATCACAGCAGCTACGATCTCCTCACGCGCTTTCCTACGCACTGTCAACGCTGCATACAACGTGCTTAACAACGGCGCAGAAATCAACGCTGCTTCGGGAGCCAGCCAACAGACTGAACCTGTAACAGACACCATAGAAACTATTAATGAAGAAAGGGAGGCTAACAATGAATAATGCGCTCAAAACACTCAACAACGGCATCCTCAAGGAGAACCCTACCTTCGGACTCGTACTCGGTATGTGCCCCACGCTGGCTACTACCACCTCGGCGATCAACGGTATGTCTATGGGACTCGCCACACTGTTCGTTCTCGTATGCTCCAATGCTGCCATCTCAATGCTCAAGAACTTCATACCAGATAAGGTACGCATACCTGCGTTCATCGTCGTCATCGCTGCATTCGTGACTATCGTGCAACTCGTCATGCAGGCGTACCTGCCCGGTATATACGATGTGCTCGGACTATTCATCCCACTGATAGTAGTCAACTGTATCGTACTCGGCCGTGCAGAAGCATTCGCCGCTAAGAACGGCGTCGGACTATCCGCACTCGAAGGACTCGGTATGGGACTCGGCTTCACACTGTCACTCACCGTCATCGGTTCTATACGCGAACTGCTCGGCACAGGCTGTATCTTCGGACTGAATATCTTCCAAGAGACATACGGCATGCTCATCTTCGTGCTGGCACCCGGAGCCTTCATCGTACTGGCTTATCTCATGGCTATCGTTCACAAAATAATGAATAAATAAACTATGGCATACTTTCTTATATTCATCTCTGCGATATTCGTTAATAATATCGTATTGAGCCAGTTCTTGGGTATATGCCCGTTCCTTGGCGTTAGTAAGAAAATCGACACCGCACTCGGCATGGGTGCAGCCGTTACTTTCGTACTCACACTGGCCACTGTCGTCACTTACCTGCTGCAGAAACTGCTCGTCTTATGGAAGGTCGAGTTCCTGCAGACTATCCTCTTCATTCTCGTCATCGCTGCTATGGTGCAGATGATCGAGATAGTCCTCAAGAAGACCTCCCCATCGCTCTACCAGGCACTTGGCGTGTTCCTGCCACTCATCACCACCAACTGCTGCCTGCTCGGTGTGGCTATCATGGTGGCTGACGGCAAATATAAACTGCCGGGTACACTCGACCATAACCTGCTCACAGGTACACTCTTTGCCTTAGCAACCGCTATCGGCTTCTCACTGGCACTCGTACTCTTTGCAGGTATTCGCGAACAACTCGCGATGAGCAAGATACCAAAAGCCATGCAGGGAACACCTATAGCACTGCTCACAGCAGGACTGCTCGCTATGGCGTTCATGGGATTCAGCGGCGTAGTATAATCCACTGTCCTATCATCGAACAGAGGCTATATACGCCCCATCCTATAGTATAACAGAGCCTATATACGCCCCGTTCTATAATTAACAGAGGCTGCCTGACAACGAAAAAGTTAGGCAGCCTCTTGTATAATCCATACTATCCGATTCTACAGGGAGCACTCTGTTATAGCAACCATATCTCACGCAACATATAACTTTTTTTAAGAATAAAAACGCCGAACAACCTATTCCAACCTTTAGCAGCACATGTGCCGACCTTGAGCAGAACATAAGCCGACCTCACCCCAACCCAAATCCGCACACAATTAGCAAAAAAAGTATAAATAGTATTCTCCTCAGACAACCCAAAACAACTAACGCAACAGAATCAACTGGGGACGTGAAGCGTAAGGCAGGTGTGCGTAGCACACTGAGTGCCGTAGCGATACGAAATAATCGTTTGAGCCCTTGGCGAAATAAGAAGCCCGGTGGGCTGAGTAGAACTCCTTATCGC
>CAVKDW010000061.1:0-9907 GCA_963655075.1 Muribaculaceae bacterium
CATCCCTCACATCCGAAAAAGAAATCTTCTGTTTGTCTTTTTTGGTATGAACAAATGTCTGCATATTGTTCTCATCTGCTACCAAACGACGGACAGGATAGATATGTGGAACAAGAATACTTCTCATACTCATTGCACTATCCGCAGATTGTCCCTCCAACAACCAACAATACAGCAGTGTCTGAAATATCTTCTGCTGACCTAACTTCCTCCTCTCAAACACCTTAGACATAGAAACATAGGTCAGGTCTGCACTACCGGTCTTATAGTCTATCACACGCACCTCAGTACCTTGCACATCAATGCGATCTATCTTACCATAGAACCACACATCACCTACTCCCTGTATCATCAAAACACGACGCATAGACTTCTCCGAAGCGATATAAAGAAACGGGACTTGTGTCTTATCCCTCTCCAATATATTGTTTACATAACTACGTACTACCTGCTCTGCCAATATATCTCCCTGCAAAGCCTGCAGCAGAGGGTGCTGTCCTCCTACAAACAAATGCTCGAAATGCTCCTGCATACTATCTATATCCGACAGTGTCACATTCTTTCCCTCAAACTGCTGATATAAGCCCTGTATCGTGGCATGCAACACCTCACCCAACACAGTGTCCGCAACTGTCACATCTTCGTCTTTGGCTGGCTCATGAAGACCTGCTATGTGATGATAATAAAACTGCTTAGGACAACTCATGTACTGATTCAGTGCCGTAGCAGATATACCCCGTTGCGTGTAGGCTGACAACACCTCCAACATCTCATCCGTCTTCTCTATAGCCCGCATGCTGTTATTCGCAGACACAACCAATGGATTAACCACCTTCTCACGCGTTATATCCATGCCATACTGCCATTGTAACTGATAGAGATATCTCGACACCTCACCCGAATGTTGATCATCCGCTGTCGTATTAGTGATAAACCACACATGATTAGCGTACGACAACATTCGATAGAAATTATAGGCAAAGATAGCATCCTGACGCTCCGATGTCGGTAAGCCAAAGCCTCGACGCAAGACATAAGGCACAAAACTGTTACCTCTTGTACGACCAGGATAAAGGTCGTCATTGAAACCTGTGATGATCAAGTTGTCGAAATCCAATGCCCTTGTCTCTAACACACCCATCACCTGCAGTCCATCCAAAGGTTCACCCACATACGGAATAGATGTTTCTAAGGTCAACATACGCAGCACCTGTTGCACGGTCTCTACCGAGAAAGCAACTTGCGGATAAGCGGCCATCACCGACTCTATCTTATCCAAGACCTTCAGCAACTGATACACGCCCTCCGCATTCTCCGCTGTACGCATAGTCGTCAACAGCGTACGCATCTGCTCCGCAAAAGCAACAGCCGTCTGCGGCATAGGGGTGAAGAATTGCTCCGGGTAAGCAACAGGCATATACAGAGAGGTGGCACGAAGAGGATAACCCATCGTTACATTGATCTTACGTACCTCTTGAGGGAAACAACTGAGCAATGGTATCAACAACTGCTCATCCGGCAAAACAACTGCCGTATGCGTAAAGTCCACAGATGTACTGCCCGAATACAGTGACTGCAAGATGTGATGCACCTCATATGCCTCTCCTACAGTCGAAGAGACCTCTATCAAGGTACACTTCGGTTGCGGTATATCTTTTACCTGAGGTAACACATAACGGGAGTGAAACTGTTGCTTATTATCCCTCATAAACAACGAAGCGCAGTTCCTGGGATCCTGCAGAAAGGCACTCTCATAGTCGAAGTAAAAATCCGCCCTACCTAATGACTGCAAACGTAACATCAACTGACGTTCTGACTCTGTCAAGGCATTGAAACCAACAAACACATAGCACGCCTTTAGTCGCTGCTCAGGAATAGCATCAAAACTCTCTATCACCTCTCTATGTAATAACCCTTCATACGCTAAGCCGTCAGCCAACAGCCATTCACGAAGACCTGTATATAAAGGATATAACAACTCCCAAGTACGCACAAACCTCTCATGTAACACACCTTCAGGATGTTGCTCCTCCGAGTCAAGAAACTCTCTCCAAAAACGACTCAATGCAACACGCTGTGCTTCCGTCAGATAAGCAAACCGGTCCTCCACCTCATGCCAATCGTGCACAGCACTGAACAAAGCCTCTACATTAGCAACCAAATGGTTGTCTATCTCCGAGAAGTCCGACAACATCATCCTGCCCCAATGCAAGAACTGCTCCAATGGTTCTGCCTCCGCACGGTGCTGCTCATATAATGTATACAGACGTACTAACAACGTCAGTGGATCAGCCAAACGCAAATCACTCAGTTCAGCGAAACACTCATTGATAGTCTGTACCTTAGGAGCGAACAGAGGAGCCCCTATACTCTCCGACAAATAACGACGGAAGAATAAACCCGCACGGTGATTAGGAAACACAAAAGTGTATTGTGGCAAAGCACCACCTACCTCATGGGCAAAGACATAAGCCAAACGTTGCAGATAAGACTTCATAACACCATCTCAATAACTATACTCTATTGTTTGTTCTGCGGTGGACGAAACCAACCTACCACCTTGCTATATAAAGAGTACACCAACTGCTTCGTACGACTAACAAAAGACCATGTCGTACTGGCATGGGGGATATCCATCAGTATCGTGTCTATGTCAGGACCACCCGTCTGCTGCTCCGGATAGACAACCATGTAGTTGTTATCCACAAAAAACTGCTGCAACAACTGCGGTATCTGTTCAAACAGAGGATTATAACTCGCCGTGGCTTTGCGGGAAGATAACAATATGGGCATATCGTTCGACTCCATATCCTTAGCTATCATCAGCACATCCTCCCAATCATCCATGTCACGAAAAGAGGCACGCAACATCTTGTTTGGACGCGCACACAGAGCCTTCAAGACCACTTGAGTATCTGGATTAGCATAGAAAATAACCTTAGCACCCAACTCTCCCGACAGACGACGGATAAGACCAAAACAGGTGATAAAGTCACGCTCCTTCTCCGCATATCGAGGCACAGCCACCAGCATCCTACTAATCGTATTCAATGGTTGGCATTCATGATAGACCAACACCGATTTGCTGATATGCTCCACAGCACGCTGCACATCCGCCCAATCGGGCGACTGGGCGATCTCAATATTCTTCAACGAAGACATCACAGCCAATTCACGTAAACGAGGCTGTATATCTTCCCCTACAGAGGTAAGGTACCAATAGTCCTCCTCATGGTCACTCTCCATCTTCGCACTCTCACCCAACGCCAACTGCTTAGCAGCATGCTCCGTGATGAAACCAGAAATAGTACATAACACCAATATCATCAGGACGGCACCATTCAATATCTCCGAGCCAAACACTCCCATCCTGTACCCTATCGTGGCTATCGCTAACGTACCCGCAGCAGATGCATGAGTCAGACCAAACGTCAACTGACGCTCCATAGCAGAATAACGGAACAGCCCCTGAGCCAACCATGCCGCCACTGACTTACCTGCTAACTTGGTCGCTATCATCACTCCTGCTATACACAAAGTAGTCCAATCACTCCAAAAAACATGCACGTCTATCATCAGTCCCACACTGATTAAAAACAACGGGACGAAGATACTATTGCCTACAAACGTGATGCGATTCATCAAGGGAGAATGATTGGGTAACAACCTGTTCAACGCTACACCGCAGAGGAAAGCCCCCAAGATACCCTCTAAACCTGCCAAGTTCGCCAACAACGAAGACACAACCAATAGCAGCATCACCAACATAAAGCCCGTCACCGGATCTTGATAACGCTTCAACACCCAACGGGCTAACTTAGGAAAAACCCACAGTACCGAAACGACAAAAGCAACTAACAGCAACACCGCCTTCACTTTATCCAACGCACCCATCACTTCTCCATTCGCTCCCTCGACTACAGCCAACACAACCAACGAGAAAGTGATAGCCCACATCGTTGCACCCACAGTTATATTCACAGCCCGGTTCTTCTGAATACCATAACGGCTGACAATAGGATATGTCATCAATGTATGACTACCATACATGGCACCCAACAAAAGTGCAGTCTCCCAACTGAAATGCAACAGATAACGACTACCCAATAAGCCTAACAACAAAGGAATAAGAAAGGTCAATAAGCCAAATGCGAATGCGTACGTACGATACTGCTTAAAGTCATTGATATCAATCTCACTACCCGACTGGAACATGATATACAGCATTCCCATCGAACCCAACGCACGAATAGTAGCATTATCTGTCACGATGTCCAATACCGACGGACCTACCACCATACCCGCTATGATAAATCCTACCACAGCAGGCACATGAACAGTACGGCACACAATCGGAATAACCAAGATGATGCACAAGACCATAGATATCAAAACCAATGACTCCATAATGATACAGTAGTTCACATCGCCCTACAAAGGTACTATTTTTCCCCGATATCCACAAATACTCCTGTACAACTCCTTATGACACAACACAGGACTCACATACAAAACACAAGCAACCACTTGGCATACCAAGTAGTTGCTCACTGTTTTACCCACGCAAATCTACAACTCTTTCAGCGTTGCCAATAACAGATGATAGAACTTCTGCACCATAGCAATGTTCACACGCTCGTCAGGAGAGTGCGGATGCTCTATGGTAGGACCAAAAGATATCATATCCATACCCGGATAGTTACGTCCGATGATACCGCACTCCAAACCTGCATGGATAGTGATGATACGTGGGGTGTTACCGAACTCCTTATGGTACACGTCCTTCATAACCTCCAATATATGGCTATGCAGGTTAGGCTTCCAACCAGGATAAGCACCCGTAAACTCAGTCTCAGCACCTGCCAATGCGAATGCCGACTGGATTATCTGGCGCAACTCCTCCTTACGAGACTCCACCGACGAACGTGTCAGACACATCACCGTAATCTGATTATTCTCCGTATTCACCATCGCCAGGTTATTGCTGGTCTCCACGATGTCCGGCATCTCAGGTATCATACGATATACCCCATGCGGACACAGTGTGATAGCGTGTATCAGAAAGTCCTGTGTATCCTCAGGCATCTCTTTTTTCGGGCACTCCACCTCTGCGGCACTGAACCGGATGTTATCCTCCACGCCGTCATACTCGCGGACAAACAAGTCCTCATATTCTGCCACCAACTGCTTCATCTCATCCACCCCCTCAGCAGGTATAGTGATGACTGCCGATGCCTCACGGGGAATAGCGTTACGCAGGCTACCACCTTCCACGCATGCCAAGCGTGCCTCATAGTTAGCCACCGCATCTTTCAAGAAGCGGAACAGTAACTTGATAGCATTCGCACGCTGCAGATGGATATCACAACCCGAGTGACCGCCCTTGCAGCCTTTGATACTCACGCGCAGAGCCACATCGCCCTCTTCCGTATCCACCGGTTCATAGTCAAAACGTGCCGTCGTATCCACGCCACCTGCACAACCCATATACAACTCGCCCTCTGTCTCAGAGTCGAGGTTCAGCAGCGTCTTACCTTGCAGCAGACCGCCTTTCAGTGCAAAAGCACCATACATACCTGTCTCTTCATCCACCGTGAACAGAGCCTCCAATGGAGGATGTATCACGTCCTTATCTGCCAGTATAGCCATAGCCGTAGCCACGCCGATACCGTTATCTGCACCGAGGGTTGTACCATTGGCGGTTACCCACTCGCCGTTATCCTCCACATAAGCCTCTATAGGGTCTTTCTCAAAGTCAAACACCTTATCCGAGTTCTTCTGCGGAACCATATCCAGGTGTCCTTGCAGAATGACACCGGTGTGGTTTTCATAACCAGCACTCGCCGGCTTACGGATGAGTACGTTGCCTATCTCATCCACGATAGTTTCCAAGCCAAGCGACCGACCGTAGTTAGCCACAAACGCTGAGATCTCTTCTTTCTTACCCGACGGACGCGGGATCCGAGTGAGGCTGTAGAAGTTCTCCCACAGACTCTTTGGTTGTAAATTCTTCATATCAATAGTTGGTTAGTTCACCGCACAGCGGTATTTGTAATAGTCGTTTAACTTCCTTCACATCATCCGCATACTCTCCCAACAGATACATCATCTTCGTCAGCAGAGCCTCCGTGGTGATGTCGTAGCCCGAGAGTACTCCGGCCTTCATCAGGTTAAGGCTCACAGCGTACTGCCCCATCGTCACTGAACCCGTGTTGCACTGTGTCTTATTCACTATCAACAGACCATGCTCCACGGCGTCATGCAACTCCTCATACAACCATTTGCATGACGGAGCGTTACCTGCACCATACGTCTCCAACACTACGCCCCTCAGCCCTTTCGTAGAGAGCAGAGAGTGTACCACCTCCTGTGAGATGCCGGGGAACAGTTTCAGCACCGCCACACGACAGTCGAACACGTCATGCAGGCGCAATGCCTGACCTGCCTCGGGATAGTGTATCAAGCGCGTCTCGTACATGATATGCACCCCTGCGCGAGCCAAGGCAGGATAGTTATAGGAGTTAAAGGCTGCGAAATGCTCCGCATTGCGTTTGGTGGTACGGTTGCCACGGAACAACAGGTCTGCCATAAACAGACATACCTCCGGCACCAACGCCTTACCTTCCGCATCTTGCGCCGCCGCTATCTCGATAGCAGTCAACAGGTTCTCCTTAGCATCCGAACGCAACACACCTACCGGCAACTGACTGCCCGTAAACACTACGGGTTTGCCCAGGTTCTCCAACATAAAACTCAACGCAGACGCTGAATAAGACATCGTGTCCGTACCATGAAGTATCACAAAACCATCGTACTCGTCATAGTGGTCGTACACCCCGTGTGCCATCTTCGACCACTGCACAGGTGATATATCCGAAGAGTCTATCAGCGGGTCGAAAGGCAGCATATCCACGTGTATATCGCTCGTGAACAACTCCGGCACGAATGCCTTGAACGTAGCCAAATCGGCAGGATGCAACGCTCCCGTCTCTGCGTCACGAACCATAGAAATGGTCCCGCCTGTGAATATCAGTAATACTTTCATGGTCTTGCTATGTACTCTCGCTCTATCCTACACAGGTCTCCAAAAACAGCCTCCCGCGACTTCCCTGCCCGTACCTGCTATCCTATAGGTCTTCTATGCGTGTGCAAAACTACTACTTCTCTTTCATATACGCAAATACTCACGTCTTTTTTATGTATAATTCAACCTTTCCCCACCCTACTCTTTACTCCTACAAAAACAATCAGGAGCATACAATGACGCTCCTGATTGCTTTTGTGTTCCGGCAAGTCGGAAAACTATTTCACTTGCTGGCCCATAACGGTAAAGACTTGGTCTCCACGGATGATGAACACCTGACCATTACGGATCTCCTTACGGATAGGCAACTGCTCGGACAAGGTAGCAGCCTGCTCACCCGTAATGACAGTAGGATCATATTCCTGCACCAAACGGACAGGGTAGCCACCACAACGGTCGTTGTCTGTTGCAATTAAAGAACCAGAAGAACTCAGATATACCATATAAGACCTTTGACCGGTAGAATGGGTACTCAACCAAGTCAATCTTGAACCTCCGGTAACTATATTCTTCCCACTACGGATATAAGACGATGATATAAATACCGCTCCTGATTGCTCTAACAATTGCCATTCAACCGCTGTATAGGTGTTTGTAGTAAAATCTGTTGCCTTAGGTGTCCAAGTAAGCGTAGAGGGACATTCGAACGCATCGGGAAGGATAATCAAACCCATTACACCCTTTACCGTAGCAACAGAATAGAGTTGGGCGGCATTCGCACGACCGGTAATAATATAATCCCACTCGCTCTTGGTTAAACTACGCCATTGATTAGGCTGGTTACCACCATTGCTGATGGCATTATATACTCCCCAATCATAATACGCACTGGAACCTACCAAGTCCGCATCGGTTTGGTCGGAGGAAGGACCATAGCCCCATATATTGGTAGTATTGGCATCTGTCCTGATCTGACTGAAAGCCCACGGCTGATAATTGACCGCAAGAGCATCATTGGCAGTATTATCATAGCCACTGGTACCCCAACCGAACAAATCAATATAGCCATCGTAGGTATCAGATATGTTTTGGTTATCTGTACCTATCACATCATACTGATACTCTGCAAAGCGCCATGTACCCTGCTGCATAGTGCCATCAGCGCAATTGTGCGTACCCTGCACCGCATTAAACTGCAAGTTGCCACGAGAGAAAAGCACCTGCTTGGTATCGGACACAGAAACAGGCTGCGGACTATACGACGGAGCAACAGGTACATCCTGCACCAAACGGACAGGTAAACCTAACAGACGATTAGACCATGCACTTTCCACATTACCGTTCTTCCCTATGCAAGCGTTATAACTGCTTGTTGAGCTACTTTTAAAACAGGTACTCAACCAAAAAATATAACTATATAAATCTTTTGGATAGAGATTATTCTTCTCGCGAGAATAATTACTCCATACAACAAATACCGCTCCTAAATGCTCTAACTGCTGCCATTCAGCCACCGTATAGGCGTTTGCAGTAAAATCTGTTGCTTTAGGTGTCCAAGTAAGCGTAGAGGGACATTCGAACGCATCGGGAAGCAGTATCAAACCTTTCACCTCATTCACTGTACCGATAGAATAGAGTTGGGCGGCATTCGCACGACCGGTAATAATATAATCCCACTCGCTCTTGGTTAAACTACGCCATTGATTAGGCTGGTTACCACCATTGCTGATGGCATTATATACTCCCCAATCATAATACGCACTGGAACCTACCAAGTCCGCATCGGTTTGGTCGGAGGAAGGACCATAGCCCCATATATTGGTAGTATTGGCATCTGTCCTGATCTGACTGAAAGCCCACGGCTGATAATTGACCGCAAGAGCATCATTGGCAGTATTATCATAGCCACTGGTACCCCAACCGAACAAATCAATATAGCCATCGTAAATAGCAGATATCTTTTGATTATTTGAACCTATCTCATCGTACTGGTTCTCCGCAAATCGCCATGTACCTTGCTGCATAGTGCCATCAGCGCGCTTGTGCGTACCCTGTACCGCATTAAACTGCAGGTTGCCCTGTGAGAAATAGACCTTTTGATTAGGACTCACCGAGATAGGCTGCGGTTGATAGTCGGACACACGAAGGAAAGTAGCCTTAACTACGACAGCCCCCGCCGGCATGGTGAAAGTATAGACACCCGTTTGAGTAGCATCCTCCACAAGAGAGATAGCGGTTGTACCTTGCAACACGGACACACCCTGCAACTCATAGTCTGCATCGGCTACAGCGGTAAGCGTAACGGTTTCGCCCTCGCCTGCTTGCGTCTTATCGGCTGAGAGCGTGCCATGCGAAGGAGTTTCTACGGTGATGGCATAGGTCTGGTAGTCGGACACCAAACGAACCGCTAAACCATCTGGAAATGGATAAGGGGAATAGGTTATACTCGAACCAAATATTTCCAAGGAAAGACCTTGAAGTCCCCCTGTTGTGTTGGTCGAAGTAGCAGACCAATATACCCCTACTTCATCTACCAAATCCTCATCTACTTTAGTCCCCTCACGAGTACCGGTATTGGGCAGAAAGACTGCACCTGCTGTTTCCATCGTGGTCCATTGCGCAGTGGTATAGGTATTGGTGCTGCTCGGGGTGAAGGCACTTCCTGTAGGCAAGACAAAGGCATCGGGCAAAAGGATGGTACCTGCTATGCCATTGACAGTGCCCTCTGCATGAAGGTTTTCCGCATTGGTACGACTCTCGAACAGATAGTACCATTCTGCGTTCGTGAGGGTGCGCCAAAGATTAGCGACATTGCCGCCATTGGTGATAGCATTGGTACCCCAATCGACAAAATTGCCTTCGTAATCGGATGAAGACTTCGAC
>CAVKDW010000062.1:0-9873 GCA_963655075.1 Muribaculaceae bacterium
GTGTACAGATGGTGGACTACCAGTTTAACAACACCACGATGCGGAACGAGATGTCTGTCACCTCATTCAATCCTTCTCGCCTATTCCTTAACAGTGGCATAGAAGACCCACGAGGTAATGACATCACGACAATAGGCGTGTTGCTTGATATGCCGATGGATAGTGTAGTTACCAAGTTCGCCCACACGAAGAAAGACGCGGAGAAGATACGGGAGATATATAAGACAGTCAATGGTGAATTTATCACAAACCTCTATAGCACATTCACACGTTCGTCCGTGAAAAACATTGATTTTATGACACCTATTAGCCAAAACTTATGTCGTGTCATTCAAGCATGGGAGTTAGAGGCAGAGGATGTGTGGATGGTACATGATTATTTGAATGGTACATGGGAGCAATATCCAATGTCGGATAGTACTGCCATAGACACTATGATAAAAAACCGTGAGATAGATATAGAGATTGAGGGGTTAGACTATGATATGTGTAAGATTACCAAAGAGTACCACAGGGACATTTTCTGGTATGTACGCTATCTCTCTCCGTGTGGCGATGTACTGTATGAAGCACGTAGCCCGTTTAGCCATAAAAGCCATCCCTTTACTGTTTATCTTGGGCACCTTGTTGATGGGGAGATACACTCGTTTGTTGAGAACATCATTGACCAACAACGCTATATCAATCGTCTGATCACACTGATTGATTTCATCATGGGAGCATCTGCCAAAGGGGTGCTTGTCTTTCCAGAGAACGCTATCCCAAAGGGTATGAGTAAAGAGGACATCTTAGAACAGTGGACATCATATCGCGGAGTCATCTTTGCCAATCTCAAGCCGGGTGTCCAGATGCCTGCACAAATCTCTACCAATGCTACCAATATCGGAGCAAACGAGATGCTTGCTTTGCAGATGCAACTTATTCGTGATATATCTGGCATACATGGAGCATTGCAGGGCAAGGAGGCTAAGTCTGGAACGGCAGCATCTCTGTATGCGCAAGAGGCAAACAATGCACAAGTGAATATCGCAGACCTGCTTGAGTCGTTCACAGAGTTCAGACAGGCACGGGATTATAAGGTTGTCAAGATTGCACCTCAGTGTTACGACAGTCCGTTCTTCATATCACTGGCAGGTCACGAGTACGACAAAGAGGCTCAGTGGTGGAATCCGGAGATGGCTACTTCGGCAGATATTTATGTCAATCTTAGTGAGAACAACAACACGGCTGTCTATCGTATGATGGCTAATCAGATTGTCATCAAGGCGATGGAGATGGGACTGGTTGATTTTGAAACGGTACTACATACAGGAGTGATGCCTAACGGGGAGAAACTGTTGAGTATCATTAAGCGCAGAAAAGAAGAGTTGCTGAAAGAGCAGTCTCAACAACAAGCGATGATGCTGCAAGGACAAGCAGCAGGAGCGGCTATGCAAGAGAGTGGAGCAACCGACGCCGAGATGATGCAAGCAGGTGCAGATTTAGCATCTGTGGCTTTCGAGCAGGAAGGTGGAGAGGGAGGAGAGCAAGTCAATCCACAGGCACTTGAGATGATACAGAAATATCTCCAGTAGAATTTCAATTAAACCACGTTGATGTGTGGTGTGTTGATACTAACTTTGTAGCGCATGACAAGGAAAGAAAGAATTTATTTCTATCAAGCCCTTCAAAATATGTTCAATGAATGGGCAAAGGAGTATTCGGGGGAAGAGATTATTATCGCTAAGCAACATCTAAAAAGTTTTGCCGAGCGTATGATGCCGACTGTTACAGGGCAGCAATATCTTCCTCAGGATATTTTCCGTATTTTCTTAAAAGAGATAGAGCCTATATTGGGGGAATGTGGAATAAAATCTCTTGAAGAGAAGGTTGAGTCGAATATAACGAAGATTGAATCGAACACGACTAAGATAGAAGAGATAAATACAAAGATAAACACAATTGGCAATATAGATGATTTATTGCCATTGATATATGCAGGTTTGTAGGGGGTATCAGAGATGCGGTTTATAGTGACGATATTAACGACGACGTTGTCTCGTTTTGACGAGATGATAAGTAGTCTTACCGGGTTTATTATGGCGTGTGCAATAGTGGTAGTGAACTGTCTTGTCGGGTACAAGTTCGCTTTGGTAGTAGTATTAGCGTCTGTGTTATTGGACATGGTATGGGGTATCGCTGCTGCCCGCAAGCAGGGCAAGTTCACGTTGTCGGAGTTAGGTCGTGACACGGTGTGCAAGATAGGTGCGTATGGCACTGCGCTGTTGATGGCTATACTGATAGAGAATCTGCTGACAGGCAGTCACGTGTTGGCAGAGGAGGCGGGCGGAGATGTGCGCTGGGCGGTGGACATCATAGCGAGTATCATAGCAGCCGTAGAGGCGTGGAGCATTTGCGGTAACATACTCATCGTGCGACCGAACATCGTCTTCTTCAAACTGATACGCACGCCGCTCATCGGGGAGGTGGCACGCAAGTTACGCATCTCGGAAGACGAGGTCAAAGAGATATTTGACAATCACGGCTCGTTCGAGAAGATACACGCCAACAAAGAGAAAACAAACAACCAAAACAAAGAATAGTTATGTTAGCATTAGTAATCTTTTTAAGTGTGGTAATAATAGCGACCACAGTCATCTTCGCCATCAGGCTGTTGAACATCACCAATTCCATTGACGACCTTACCGCTCGTGTCAATATGTTGGACGACAAGTACTGCAATCACGAAGACCGCATCGACTGCAACTACAAGAGCCTTGCGGAACTCAACCGCAGGCAGGACGAGTGGATGCGCCAGCACACGAAAGAAGCCGACACGGTGACTGCCGGTATCCGTGCGCTGAACAAAGAGATACAGGCTTTGCAGGGGAAAAAGACCGCTCCCAAGAAAGCCGGCAAGCATCAAGCATAAAAAACCCGTGACGGGCGATGACAAGTTCTTTTTCATAATGTTTAGGTTTTGTTAGTGCCGAGTAGTCCGCAACGGATGGTGGTGTATTTAATGGAATAGCAAGGCACTGCACCATCCCTTGCGGGCGAAAGGAGGAGAGAGACTATGAGACGGAGGATAAAAGATTATACCGTATATTTCGACTGGATAGTAGGAGCGGGCTATCTTGTTGTCGATGCGGACTTTGGCATAGACATGTCGGAGTTCTCCGACAAACAGATAGAGGAGTGTATCCGTCTTGTTATCGACGAGACAGCCAAAGTCCTCCTTACCTCCTCCATGAAGAAAGGGAACATAGTCACCGTCAGCAAACACGACACCACATGGGTGAAGATACTCTTTTACAAAGAGAGTTTTGAGACGGTAAAGACCACCGACTCATTCACGATAGAGGTTGATACAGGCGAGGTGCCTATGGAGGTCAGCAGTATATCCGACGATTTTATAAACTCATTAACATAGAAAGTTATGGCAAAGTATTTAGACGAGAGCGGCGTACAAGCATTTTGGAACAAGGTCAAGACCGAGTTGAGTTACAAAGCGGCAGAATCCGATGTGACGGCGTTGCAGACAACCGTAGCGGGCAAGGCGGACAAAGCCACCACCCTTGCGGGGTACGGTATCACCGATGCCTACAAGAAGACAGAGGTGGATACCAAGTTGGGGACTAAGGCAGACAGTTCAACGGTCAGTGCTTTATCCACCAACCTTACGAACAACTACTACAACAAGACCACTGTAGATAGCAAGATTTCAGCAGCATTAAGTTCCGTATTCACTTTCAAGGGGATAAAAAACTCCCTTGCCGAGTTAAAGGAATATATTGATGGCACTGATTATGTTCCGGCAGTTGGCGATGTGTGGCATATCGTCACCGGTGGGGATTTGAGCATCTTTGATAATGTGTCGGAAGGTTCTGCGACTGTGTCAAGGCTCATAGGTGACCACAGTGAGATTGTCTTTGTGCAAGCAGAGAACGCAACCGATGACGAACAAATCAGTGAAGATGGTTCATGGGAGCCTCTCGGTGAGATAGTGGACTTGAGTGCCTACCTGACATCTGCGACAGCAGCGAGCACCTATGAAAAACTTGCCAACAAAACGCAAGACATATCCGGCAACAGCACCAATACCACAAAGTATCCGTCTGCAAAGGCGGTGTACGACCACGTGAACGACACCGTGAAACTGACCGGTATCAAAGCCAATGGTACAGCAGTGACACCGACAGACAAAGCGGTGAACATCGCTACCGGTAGTGGCGACGGTACTATCTCGGTAGGTGGCACAGATGTTTCTGTCAAAGGGCTGGGAACGGCTGCCTATATGAGCAAAGACACAGGCACCACCTTGGGCACCGGTACGAACACCGTACCTACCTCCAAGTTGGTCAAGGACTATGTGGATACGGCTACGGCAGGTGTGGACAGCGCATTCTTCAACACCTACAAGCAGACGAACTATGCGGGTACTACCAGCACGATAAAGACGGCTTCCGGTTCCGACAGGACTTTCACTATCGAGAGTATAACCTCTTCGGAGTTGGCGGCTATCTTGAACGCATAAAGACAACGGCATCAAGGGTGCAGGCTATCAGTTTAGCCTGTACCCACTACAAAAGACAAACAGCATGGCGAGCAAATACTTGGACAAAGACGGTCTTACCCAGTTGTGGACGACTATCAAGACGGCTATCAACCAGTTGGTCAACCGACTGGCCTCGCTGTCCTCCACTGTCACGTCACTCGACATCAGTGTGGACACACTACAGAATACCGTTGCAACCAACCATAACTACGACCAGCATTATGTAGCCTACTCTGATTACAATACCGACTGGGTTGCTACCAACGGCGGAATTGAACTCCATCTTGGTAGAATGCTTGGCACTTATTGCGAGAGTGGGTTTATCGGAGATTCGACGGAGAAGATATTTGCGTGCCTGCATAATATAGCACAGACAGAAATAAATTTATACCTGCCCGATGCCGCTTCAGACTATTACGAATTAGGCACACTTACAGGTGGATTGGCAATGGAATACTTCAAGCGTAACCCGCAGTATTTTCTTGTGGCGACAGATATTGACCTTATTATGACGCTTGGTTCGGACCATAACGAGATACCTGTCAGGACTGTTGATGGCGAAGCACCTACGTTTTCACTGACAGCAGGACAGACGTTGGAGTTAAGTATCTTCCTTGTAGGAGACGATGATGCAGAAAATTCTCAATCCGGAGGTAGGAATAATGGTGAAGCCCCCGATGCCTCCAACAGCATATCGTCCGGTGCTGTGATTATGGCACAGACTTATTATGTAACATATACCATATACCCAGCAGTATGAGAAAGAGTTATTTTGTCGTCAGCAAGCAGCACCGTTTAGTGATAGTCAGTCTGCGTACTGTGCCGAGGGGTTATGAGGACAAGTACACCGAACTGACGGAGGAGCAGTCGGCATTCCGTGAGGCTAACCCCGACGCCACCCCTGAGGAGGTTTTCCAGTGCAGGTTACACCAAGAGCCAGAACAACAAGAGGAGAGCCTGACACGGGAGGAGGTCTTGGCGGAGTACAAAGAGAGGGCGATGACCGATATGTCGGCTCTGTCACTGACCACCTCAAGAGGCAAGGTGAGCGACTACCAGTTCCTCAATGCCCAAGCGTCATTGCTGGTCGAGGACGGGACAGGTATATACACCCACGCCCAAGCCAACGCGTATATCGCCACCTACAACACCATAGGCAAGCAATGCAGGGAGAGGTACTACGCTTTCGTGGAGAGCCTCACTGCCTGTGAGACGATAGAGCAGGTAGAAACAAAAGAAACAGCCACCATAGAGTGGTATAAAAGCCTATAGTTATGAGAAGAGAGTACTCATTAAATAGCGCATCATCTGCATTGCAGAATAAAACGATTACTATTACTGCCAATGGTACTATCACCATAACTCCTGATAGTGGATATGACGGATTGGGTAGTGTTGTGATAACGACCAATGTGGCGAGCGACGATGTGTACAAGTGGGAAAGCCGTGCTGTCCTGCGACCAGCGGATAGTACATACAACACAAACGTCGTTTTGTCGAGGTGCGCAGTAGGAATTGTTGTCCCTTCAGGTACAAATTACGTGACAGTAAAAGTCGGTTCAGGGTTCTCTTGCGGTGGTTTCATACAAATTAGTAAAGTTATTACAAAAATCGAGGACTATGCACACAGTTTAATCTTGACATCGGATACGAATTGGGCATGGCACGACGGAAGCACGTCATATACTTCGCAAAAGATAGTGTCGGGTTGCAAGATGGTGGTTATAAATTTTTCATCAACCGGAAATCATTCAGCTAATTTTGCAAGGTACGATTTGGATAATTTCTTTACAAATGTTTTACAAGAGGTTAGTTTTACGTAATTGCCGATGAAGCGTGACAGAGTACAGATAGTGTTAGGTATAGTGATAGCAGTGGCGTTGGCACTGTTGTTGGCTATGGCGTTGGCGGGTTGCAAGACCACGACCTGCCTGCCTGTGACGGAGTACAGGGACAGCATCGTAACAAGATACCACCACGACACGATACAGACCTACGAGAAAGACAGCATCTTTATCCACCAGAAAGGGGACACGGTATGGCGTGAGCGGTGGTCTATCCGCTATCGGGACAAGATAGTTGAACGGCACGACACTATCTACCAAGCCACGCAGAAGCACGATGTGGAGATACGTGAGGTTATACCGTCTTTCTACAATGGTTGCACTTGGGCATTTTGGATAATGGTGGTGCTACTTGTAATTGCTACTGCTATCCGTATATTGATACGAGTGTATTTGAAAAAGTAATGCCTTTGTAGCACAATGGTAGTGCGTCTCCTTTGTAAGGAGAGTGTTGCGGGTTCAACTCCTGCCAAAGGCTCAAAAGCGTTCTTTGACGTATTGAAAATAGTCGTTTTTAATGTGTTATGCCATTTTTATGGCATAACATTTGTACATATCATAATAAAGTTGTACAGGTAAAATTTTTGTTATACCTTTGCAACCTATTAGAACACATATATCAAAAAAATACTATGGCTGATTTGAAAGAATTGTTTCAGTATTACTTGAAACACCAAGAAGAATTGGTAAAGAAATACAACGGAAAGTTCTTGGTTATCAAAGATAACGAGGTTGTCGGTGTTTATGACACTGAAGCCGATGCTTATTTTGAGTCAGAGGAAAAATATGGATTAGGTAATTTCTTAATTCAATTATGTACAGAGGGTACTGGTGCTTATACTCAAACATTTTCATCACGCGTAATTTTTGCATAACATGGAACCTATTATTCAACACCCTCGTTTTGCATTTACTGCGAAAAACCCTACCTATAATCGAGAAATTATCACTATCGCAAAAGCAGGTAAACCTCAAAGAGAAATACAGCCGGACACATTTCATACTTATAAAGCACTATGGGACACAGGAGCAACCAATAGTGTTATTACGCCGAAAGTAGTGCAGGAGTTAGGTCTAATACCTATTGGCGTATCTCAGAATAGACATGCAGGGGGTATTTCTAATGTGAACATATATCTTGTTGATATATGCCTCCCGAATAGAATCATAATTCCACAAGTTCGTGTAAGTGAGTGTGCCGACCAAGCAGGTAGATTTGATTTTATCATAGGAATGGACATTATCTCTTTGGGTGATTTTGCTATTACAGGGCAAGGTGAACGCAGAATGGTTTCTTTTTGTATGCCATCAACGATGCAAATTGATTATGTGAATATAGCAAACACGATAAATGCAAAATTGGCTCAACAACAAAATGGCAATATAAAAAACGGTGGCACTCCATCTTAATTGAGATGGAATTGACATAATCTAAACCCCTCGAAATCGGGATAATTACCACAAGCGACTATTTTCGATACGAAGATGGTCGTTGTTTTTGTATATACTAAAAGGAAAGGATATGATTTGTTATTTGATTTTGGTAGTGTCAGCCGTGTTGTTGTTTGCGGCGTACAATGGTGTTGCGATAGGGCGTTTCGGTGTCCCGTCGTCATTGTCGGAGACGTTCTATCTGTATCAGGGAGTGCGGAGAGGCTTGGGCTATATGTTCACGGCTATGATGGTGTGTATGGTGTTGCTGCTTATGCCTGCGTGGTTGTCTGTCAGTGAAGCCATAGGGGGCTGGGAGCAGTACCTCACTTTTCTTGCGTTCTTTGCGGCAGGGTCTATTGCTTTTGTGGGTGTGGCTCCTGCTTTCCGTGGTTGTGAGTTGGAGAGCAAGGTGCATTGTATATCGGCTAAGTTGGCGGCAGCGTTCTCGTTGTCGTGGTGTGCGGTGGTATGCTGGCGTATAGCGTATATCATACCTGTTGCACTGGCGGTGGTGTGGTCGGTGGCTCTCATCACCAAGACGGCTAAGCGTTGCAGCACCTACTGGTGGGAGATGTGCGCTTTCGTGGCTACGTTTGCCACCGTGATAACGGAGTGTATCTTATTGATGTAGTACTATGAGAAAGATTGAAGAGATTATCGTTCACTGTTCTGCCACTATAGGGGGGGCTGATTTCCACGCTACGGACATCGACCGCTGGCACAGGCAGCGTGGTTTTAACAAGATAGGCTACCACTATGTGGTGGACTTGGACGGCAGTATAGAGGTCGGTCGTGATGAGACGGAGGTGGGCGCACACTGCCAAGGTCGTAACAGCAGGAGCATCGGCGTGTGCTATATAGGCGGTCTGGCTAAGGACGGCAAGACAGCCAAGGACACGCGCACAGACGCACAGAAAAAGGCATTGGAGCGGCTGTTGGCATCCCTCGTGAAGAAGTACCCGCAAGCCACTATCCACGGTCACAGGGACTACGCACAGAAAGCCTGCCCCTCGTTCGACGCTACCACAGAGTATGCACACTTGACAGAGAGATGAAAGCAGTAAGTAAGATATTTCCCGTAGATATATACAAGCGTGGACTGCTTGTGTGTTTTGGAACGCTTGCAGAGTTATACAAAGTTGCAAAAGGGGCATTGTCCGATGAGAATAAAGCCCGCTTGGAGCAACTTGATTTTAGCCACACGACTGCTGTTTGTATATGTACGGAGAGTGATGCCATAATCTATGCACCAAACAGACCCGCTGACGAGGTAATAGCCCACGAATTGAACCACGCAACTTTTCAGATATTGCGAAAGGTAGATATAGACCCTACTGCAAGCGAAGAAGCCTACACCTACCTTTTTGAATACCTATACCACAAGGTATTCCTGTGGCTTAATGCTTTGGATGATGTTCGTGAACAGTCGTCCGCGGGTGACGATTAGCATAAGCCTTGGTGCAATACTGACCATTGTCAGCGCGACGGTAGTTGTCCGACTTTTTGCATGTACACTTACCCATAACTATTACGTATTTGGAAAAATATCTAACAATAGCGTCATTGATATATAGTACGACAAATAATAAACCAAAGATTAACAAATTGCCATATTGGCAGAATATATACTATGGCTTGGACGAGAAACGGATACACCTGCTGGGACTGTGCTTTTTATATGGAGGGCAAGTGTGAGCAAAAAGCAGAGAGAGTAAAAGCGGACAAACTCGCCTGCAAAGATTTTGAGTTGGGTTAAGATAAATGATTGTCGAGAACTATACAGCATAAGCGTATGGTACTGAGCATAGAGGTTTAGGAACGATGAGAAAGAGTAACATCTACACCGTAGAGGAGTTGCACGCTCTTTGGGAGAAGAAAAACAAAGGCAAGGCGGCACAGAGCGAACATGCCCTGCAAGTGGAGTGTCTGCGTTGGCTGCGTTTGGCTCACCCCGATGTACTCTGCTATGCTATCCCGAACGGGGCGTACACCACCAAGACGACCGCCCGCAAGTTGGTGGCGGAGGGCGTGGTGCATGGTATTCCCGACCTCTGCATA
>CAVKDW010000063.1:0-9849 GCA_963655075.1 Muribaculaceae bacterium
GCCGATAAGCAGTATCAGCGCAGACAGCAGTATCTCACTGCGAAACTGAGGAAGAATAGACCTGCCCGTTTTGCGCTCATAGTCAAGTCCTTCTACCATAAAAATAGTATAGTCATCTCCCTGACCAAATACAAAAGCAGCCAGTATAATGTTTACTATATTGAATTGTATGTCAAACAGGTGCATGAGTCCCAATATCCACACCCATGATACAACCATAGGGACAAATGCTACGAACGCCAACCATAAGTTACGAAAACTGAAACACAAGAACACGAAGACTATCAATGAGCAGACAATACCAATATAGTCAAAATTATCAGACAATGAAGAAGTGATTTTTGAATTAACATTCTCAATTGTAAAAGCCATGACCTTAGTATCGAGCAAAGATAAAACTTGTGCCTCGTGGGCAACAGGAACAGCCAGTTTATCCACTAATAGTATGTTATCTGTCCCTTGTAAGACCTTATAGTATCCACGAAAGAATAACGCAGCAACAGGCTGGAAATAGTCCCAGTCTTGCGGTGTATAGGTTGTGTTAAGTGTTGTGAAAAACGTATCGAAAGCATCTTCAGAAAAACCGTATGCCGCAGCCACAGATGAGACATGGGCTTGTAAATGTTCTCTGTGTCGGTCACAGAAACTCTGCCAACAGTGTAACCGTTGCTGTTGCATAGTTTCAGAAGGGAGATAAGACACTGCAGACTGTTTTGTTGCTATCAGATTCACGGAGAGTAACGAATCCAATACTGGTTGCATTTTCTCACTTTGTATAGCAATATCTGACCAACGAGTACCCTCATACACCATATAAGTCGTATGAGTATCCACTCTTTCACCCGCAAGCGATGCAAAGCAAGTAACATCTCTTCGCTGCTGCGCAGTCATATAGTTGATATTGGACAGATTAGAGTCGAAAGATATTGACGGACAAAAGAAAGCCAAAACCAATGTAATAATCCCCAGTACAACCATTGCAATACGACTGTTATGGATAGAGTATTTGCTCAAGTGTGGCAGAATAGGCTGTCGATATTCTCCAAACCGTTTCTCTTCAGGTAATAAATGGGGTAAATAAACAATCGAGAACAATATCGTTCCTATCAACATAGAGGCAGCGAATATGCCTAAATCACGCAGAGCAACAGCACGTAACGGGAGTAATGCCAAGAATGCAGCCACAGTGGTGATGTTACCTATCACAAGCGGAGAAACAACCTCCTTGAGATTAGTGCGAGTATCTTGAGTATAATGCCGATGTACAACAACATGAAGAGGATAATTGACTGCTATGCCTATGATGATAGTACCTATACCAATAACAATCAAAGAGACATTGTGACAACATAATGCAACAGCCGCAAGACCGCATAGCATACCAAAGGCAACTGTTAACAGGATATACACAATCTCCTTAGGATACCTAAAAGTCAGCAAAAGGAGCAGTACAATAAGCACTACGGCTAAACCAATAGCAATAAAACTATCTGTTTTTATCCGGTGAGCATTCTCCACAGCGATAACGGGTGCACCTAACAGGCGTATGTTGACACCTGGATAGGAAAGCATGATTTGACCGGCAATGGTATTCAGTTGGTCTATGAATAAAGCGTTATTTCGTGTTTCTGATGCTCCATAAGGTGAGGTAAGGTAGGCAAAAGCAAAGCGCTTGTCGGACGACAGCATATACCCATTTGTGGACGTGAAGTGCTCAGAGGTAGGAAGAAAAGCCCTTAACCTTGAGACAACGGGACCAAACAAGTTAAGCGGATCTGACTGAATACGACTCACTGAAAAAGAAGACAGGGGGAGTAGCAACTGTTGCTTATCCGCCTGTATTTCTGTGGTAATATAATCCGGTTGTGCCAATAGGCTATCCATATATGCGTAGTCTGCAGGCGTCAAAAAATACGGAATGTTCCTATATACCCAATCTATGCCATCCATATACTGCTGCATATCTATTTGCGTAGTCAGTACAGGCATATCGCCTTTGTCTTCATAGTAAGATTGATAGGCGTCAACAACATCCAATAAGCGGGATACATCTGAGGTTGAATCCTCAAAAAGTATCATAATCCTATCCGCGTCCGAGAACTCTTGATAGAGCCGCATCGCCTTTTGCTCCTTATCGTCAAGGGGTAAAAAGTCAGATATATCCTCGTTGAACGACAGAGTCAAAGACAAACCGACCAGTAACAGACATACTACAACCAAACTCCCCCACAACATACAGCGGTGTCGTGCGAAATAATCATATAGGGCAAGAACCACTCTCATTATCGCTCGTCTATGAATTTGACAGGCTTGCGCGCTTTCGCGGGGAAGTTGACACGTTGAACAGTGTCATAAGGAAGTACTTCCACCTGAGGTGCTACACGCAAACGAGAACGGAACTTATCCTTCAAGTCCTTGATGATATACTCAGTAGAAAACTCCGAGTGTGTACCAATCTGCACAATGACTTCATCAGTACCTGCATCTGTTGAGCAGACACGGACGACATAGTTGGCCACATAGTCTGTATTATCCAACACATCATTGATGGCTGGTGGATAAATGGTAGTACCTTTAAGTTTTATCATATTGTTCTTTCGTCCCATGATAGGAGTCAAGCGATAGGAGTTTCGTCCACAAGCACATGGCTCAACTATCTTAGCAGAGATATCACCTGTGCGAAAACGCAAAAGCGGCATCCCCTCTACGCCCAATGTGGTAACCACGACCTCCCCACTCTGCCCGTCCGGTACCGGCAGATTGTCTTCACCTATAATCTCCACAATAATCAGTTCCGGATGAACGTGCCCTCCACAACCATAATCACACTCCGAGAAGGTGGCAGACATCTCTGTAGAAGAGTAGGTCGCGTATAAGTGTACCTCCGGCCACTTGTCGTGAATCTTCTGTCCCAGGAGATTGAGATGGAAAGTCTGATCCCGTAGGCCTTCACCTATCCCTATGATCTTACGAATAGACGAGTGCCGATAGTCTATATGGTTCTGTTCCGCATATTCAATCAAACGAAGTATAAAAGAAGGAACGCACATAATAGCATTGGGTTGAATACGTCTAATCGTATCCCATTGCAGTTCCGGTATTCCATTACCCACGCGTATAATACTTGCCCCCATATCACGTATGCCCAACCAATAGGCTAAACCAGCCATGAAACGCTTGTCTATCGTAGTCATCAGTTGGAGGATATCTCCTTTATGAATACCTGCACAGGCGAAAGACTTATGCTCATTGTAGGCAAGACGCTGTAAGTCATGCTCGGTACAACCAAACGTGACCGGGTCACCAAGCGTACCAGAAGTTGTGATATAGTCAATAATATCCTGGCGAGGGACGCAAAGGAAATCTTCATTGTATAGTTGAAGGTCTTTCTTCTCAGTGAAAGGCAAGCGCACCAAATCGCCTATGGTCCGGATAGCTCGGATATCTATGCCACACGAATCAAACATACGATGATAGTATGGCGAATGTTCGTTCAGATACAAGAGTTGCTTACGTAACAACTCCTCCTGATATGCCTGAATAGCTTCTATTGATTGATACTCAATATCCATTGTAGATAAGTTTGTTTCCATTGTCTCGATTCGTTAGTCCCCTTAGTGTCGGACGCGCCAAAACCATGACCTCCTGTATCATAAGAGATGTATGTATGGGGTATATGCTGTGCTGTCAATACAGAATCCAATAACATAGAATTACCATGAGGAACAGTAGGATCGTCTTTGCAATTGAGCAAGAACACAGGAGGACAATCTGCCGGTATATGCTTCTCAAGAGAAAGTGAATCACGCATTTGTTTATTGAACTGTTTCCATACTCCCAATGCTCCCCGTCGAGAACGAGTATGTGTCAGGTTTTTATCCGACATAGTGACTACGGGATAAATCATCCCTATAAACTTTGGACGGTAAGCAGTGCGGTTGTATGCATATGACATCATGGCAAGATGTCCGCCTGCAGAAAACCCCAAGACACCAATCTTTGTCGTGTCAATATGATACTCACCCGCTTGCGTATATATCTCTGCCAAGGCTTGTTCCACATCCATAAGCATATCGGGGTAGTGATGTCCTAATCCAAAGAATCGGTACCAGAACACCCATGCACTGACAGACGCCACCCTGTACTTGAGAACAAAAGCATTAACCCCGTTGCCCTGTAACCACTCTGCGGTCTGTATCCCCTCATTTTTCATATCCAGCCAATGATAACTACCCCCCGGACAGATGACCACTGCTATACCTGTATTGTTGACGGAGTCAGCAAGAAACGGCGTTAGAGTTTGATACTTGCTACCGAACAAAGAGCATACAAAGGATAAGAGAAGAAGAAGGTATATGTATCGCTTGTTATTGATCATATTGTCGTATTGCTTTTACTGTTTCGATTGCCGTATAAACTGTTCCACAGATGCCATGTAAGTAACAGTTCTGTCCTGTAAGGAAGAGGTTAGGGATACGTGTAGTAACACGTCCCAACGAGGTTTGCATACCATACATAGCCCCCTCGGGTGTGAGGTAATCATCACGATACGTCAGCGACGTAGCAGAGAAATAGGTCTCAATACCCGTTTTGATGTTCGGGATAACACTTTCTATGGCATCTATCACCCGGCGAGACAAAACTTCCTTATATGCCTCATACGCAACATAATCCGCTTGTCGGTTCTCTTTCCATGGTGCAAGGTCTTCATAAGAACAGGACATGATACACTCCATAGTTCGCGCATCGTGAGTATCCGCATAGGAGGTATAGAAAAGAATCTTCTTGTCAGGAATATAATGTGTGACTGTGTCGTATGGGACAGCCCCCTCCTTGAGAACTATATGCAATTTGAACACCCCCTGTGTCTCTGCAGATGACAAGATAGTCTGTGTGGTGATAGGACGGAATATCGCGCCATCCACTATCTGAAGCAACTGTTTAGGATGCAATGAAGACACCACTTTGGAGCAAGCAAAAGAGTGTTTATCCGTCAAGACCGAACAGACTATACCATTGTCAATATGTATCTTCTTCACTCTCTCCTCCGTCAACAAACGTCCACCATGTCGGGTAATATATGTACATAACGACCGGACTAACGTGCCTGCCCCATCGGTCAATCGATATGCACCACTTGCAAAATATTTCCACTCAGCCTCACCTATCAGTTCTTGAGGCGAATTATCAAATGTTGTTCTCTCAAAGGCGATCGATATTCCCAAGCGTTTTAAGATACTACCGATGGGTTCCTCTTCTGCCAATCCGCAAAGCACATGTGTCCCTGTCTGCCATGTAAACCCCAGTCGTTGATACGAATACATTCCTCCGCCGCAGACAGACAGTTGTTCCAAAACCGTTACTACGTACCCAACCTCTGCCAATAGTGCCGCTGTAAACAAGCCACCTACTCCTCCACCAATAACACAAACCGTATCATCACCGGATTTACGTAATAAATTCGTATAGTATAACTCCATGGATTTCGTACGCTGTCTATATCCAACTCCAAAAGAGGTATCTGACGTGGGTATGACAGGTAATACATCTAATGTCACTCGTCCGGGACGAATACGGAACTCATTTTTAGACATTACGTCAAACATACCACGAACAAGTAGCGGGCATATATCCAGATTCAACTGCTCTGCTATATAACAAGCCCCTCTATGGAAACGTCCTATCTCACCCGTTTTCGTGCGTGTTCCCTCCGGGAATATTAACACGGAATACCCGTCCTGCACCAACTTGGATATTCGTTGTATAACCTTTTCCCTGTCTCTTGTGATGGGTAAGCAATCCGATAGCCGAAGTACAACTCCCAATAAGGGATTATGCCACACCCAACCTTTAGTCAGTACAATCAGTTTGGGTGTGATAGCGAACAGCAATATAACGTCTAATATAGATTGATGATTACATATATACATCATTGGCCTCTCACCAAACTTATGGTCTAAAGGGTTATTGACAGTCACCTGCAAACCCGGTATATGGTTCACACACCACGCGGCAGCCGCAGCAATAAACTTACGATAGTATAACTTGGCTTTCTTCGAGTGTCCGAACAACAAAAAATATATCAATGATAACGGCTCAACGATACAGAGCATAGCAGGTGCCCATATACCGAAACTATATATGGTACGCCAATACATCATAGGATAGCCATACACAATGGCTCCTATACAAAGAACTGTGTTCAGGATGCTTATCCGAGTAAAGTCCACTGCAGGTCGGAAGTGAGATATACGTTCCTCCTTAGGAGGATAATAGACACGGATAGGGACAGGTATCAGTGGGATATTGTGCCATGCAGCCAACACCAACAACTCTAATTCTGCCTCATAACGGGAGGTTAAGAGAGAGAGCCCTTTGAGTCGTTTGACAGGATAGATACGCATACCTGTTTGTGTATCCGGTAGATTGACATGCGTTTGTAGGCGGAACCAGAAATTAGAATACTTATTGGCGAACCGGTTCTTACCGGGCATATTCTCTGCGGTTAAGTTGCGACTGCCCACTATGAGCGAATACGGATGCAGAGCCAATGCTGATAACAACAGGGGGATGTCTTCCGGATAATGCTGTCCGTCAGAATCAATGGTCAGTACATATTCGTACCCTAACTCTATTGCCTTACGTAATCCCCGTTTGAGTGCATACCCCTTACCCTTATTGTGCATATATGAAACAATGACAATAGGGTATTCTATACTCTGCAACAACGCCAAAGTGTTGTCTGTACATCCATCTACGACCACAATAATATCCTGGATATATGAATGTGTACGTTGAATGACGTCCACAACAGTACCACCGTTGTTATACGTTGGTATGAGGGCGCATATATGTGGCGATGAAGCGTGCATAGGTATATTGTGCATCTGTAATCGTTACCTGATATTCTTGTTCGTTGCGTGGTATAAACGTATAAACTAACTCTGCGGCAGGTGGTACTATCTGTAAAAACTTGAGATTAGCAATATGTACTATCTGCTGTTGCATCAGTTCTTCCGCTATCTGCAACAGGCATGCACCCGGTGTAATGGGCATGTCGGGGAAATGGGCTTTATATATAGGATGTTGCGCGTTCAGTACAATGGTAAAGCGCAACCCGTCTTTCTGTATTATATGGCAGAAACTTCCTATTAACATAATCAGTTCGCGTCTATCTGTACATTAGTAAATGATATGGTACTCTTGTCCCCGTTTTTCTCTGTGAGAACCACATGTTCTGCTACATGCGTACTCTCGTTAAGTGTGATTTGAACAGATTGAAAGAGTTGCCTGAGTTCTCGTTTTCTCGGTGTTAACAGATATGTGTTTCCCTCTTGTACGACAGCAAAGTCGACACTATCTTGCAGATAATCACCAGAGATAGTATTCACGATAAACTGCAGCAGTTGTTGTACTTGTGGTGATGTCGCGGAGTTACCCAATTCCCATTTACCCGTATCCGGGGAGATATACTCCCAGCACATCTTGTCCGGTGCATGATAACTGAGATGCCCTGTTGCCACTTGTGGTTCCTTGAGCATACGTACCTCCTTTACCTGTGTGAAGTCAGCCTCAATACCCAATATCGTGCACAATATCAATGAAAGAATCATATTACCTTTAGTTTACGACAAAATAGCATCCTGCCATTATCAATACTATTCCTATCCACTGCGTCCATGCGATACTCTCATGAAACACTACCATAGCCGCCAACATCCCCATCACATAAGCCATACTGGATAAAGGATACGCGTGCGAGAAGGGGTAATGTTTCAGTATATACATCCACATCAGTCCGGCAGCGGTGAACAAGAAGCCGCAGCCAAGCCACCACCAATTTGTCAGTTGGCTATGAATAAAACTCCACGACCAGCTGCAAGCCCCCACTCCTTTGAGAGCCAACTTCAGCATCACTTGCCCTCCGCATAAGAAGATGCTTTGTATCAGGACTAATAGAAACAATCGTAACATAGGATAGACATCAATCTTTTGTGAATAATTGTATTTCAGATATATCCGTTGAGTGCTTACCAACACGATGCAGCATAGTATCCCACTCTTCGACATACTCATCAAAGGTGATGAGCAAGGCTGATTGAATCATACCTAACTGCATCTGCATAGTAATATCCAATAGAGCATTATCTCTGGAACAGGTGCCATTGGAGTGAGTTATGTTGTACCCTGTATTGTGCATTTGAATAGCAACCAGTGACGCCATGGTGTTGTGCGTAGATTGCATAAACAGTGTAGGTCTGTAATCTGTCTCTTGTGAAGCAAGCATATCTTGTAGAAAAGCCACAGAGTTCGCCATGCACCCATATAGTGTTGCACACACGATAGCGTCCGGGACGACAGATCTCTCCGATAACATCTGCAGCACACCTGCCAATGTCTGTCGTATCTGCCGTGTCATTCGCCGTGCCTCTCTCGGAGCGATATATGTTCGGTAGTCCACCTCCTCTCCATATAGGGCAGGTGTGGAACTGACGGAACACTCTTCGTTGCAGGTTGACAAGTCATGCCCATAACGGCTTAGCAACAAAGACGAGTCATTCCCACCAAAGCCAAAGGAGTTACAGAGCGCATAGTCTATAGCCCTTCTCACATTGTGTGGCGTAGGTGTAATGACCCCCTCTTCCGAGTCCTTCCAACGCAGGTTGGCAGGCACCAGGCTATGTTGCATACATAACAGACAGATGACGGCTTCTATAGCCCCCGAAGCCGAAGTAGTATGTCCTGTAAAAGACTTGGTGGAGGACACCAGAGGTAACTTTTCCGTGCCGAATAGCCGTTCCATCGCACGACTCTCCGTTATATCATTGTTGGGTGTACCCGTTCCATGTGCGTTGATATAATCTACTTGTGCAGGGCTCACACCAGCCATGAGCAATGCTTGTTGCATTGCCAAGCAGGCACCATCTCCGTTGGGTGAAGAGGCTGTTTGATGATAGGCGTCACATGCATTGCCGTACCCTGCCACATACCCCAAGATATTAGCCCCGCGCATCTTGGCTGTCTCTTCATCTTCCAAGACAATGTATGCTGCTCCCTCTCCCAGGTTCAAGCCAGAGCGTGTAGCATCAAAGGGACGACATAAGTCGTTGTCCAGTATCATCAACGAGTTGAAGCCATTGAGATGGAACAGGCTAAGACTCTCCGCACCTCCTACCAACGCATGTTTTACCCTTCCTGTACGTAGCATATTAGCCCCTAATATGATGGCATTCAGTGCAGATGAGCATGCCGTAGAAGGTGTCATGGTGTAGGCGAAGTGTCCTATGTGTCGTGCTATCGTCTGTGTGTGAGCACCTGCTTCATGAGCAAGGATATAGTCCGTATGTTCCCCTTTCTGCCAATCTTGCCAGTATTGCTCTGTTGTATCCATACCTCCTACCGTAGTTCCAGAGACAAAGGCTGCATCCGTAACATCGCTAATCTTCGCTTGTGACAGGGCTTCCCGAGCAGCGTATAAGCCCAAGAGAGATGTTCTGCTGATCGTTTCTTCCGGAGTAATCTGTAGTAGGGACCGTAGGTTTTTATTGGACAGACAGACTTCACCTACGGGTAAGTCGGAATGCACACTATGCAGGTTATGCATCGTAGAGATATTACACCGCTCTGTTACAAGCGATGCTATGGTCTCGTGTTGGTTGTTTCCAATAGCAGAGATGATACCTATTCCTGTAATGGCTATCTTCACTTGGTTCGATTTTTCTGAATAAACTCTGCCATAGTACGGACTGATTGGAATATCTCCTTCCCTGCCTTGGGGTCTGACACATTGATGCCATAGGAACGATCCATGAGAACTATCAGTTCGAGTGCATCAATGGAATCGAGTCC
>CAVKDW010000064.1:0-9636 GCA_963655075.1 Muribaculaceae bacterium
CTGTATAGTATAGTGTACCTTCCGGATCCTTTTCTTGTTGCGGAGTGTCCGGTGGAGTACAACTCATCAACCAGGGCAAGAGCAATAATGATAAAACAGACAATCGATAATTCATAACTCTATGTTTTTGTGCCTTGTGTTCTTCATCGAACAAAAGGAGTAAAGATAAAAAAACAAGTATGGGTGCTCAGTATATACACCCTCACACCCACACTCTCAATCAACATTATTAAGTGTAAATATCTCCAACCTATCAGTATAGGACAGGTTGGAGATTGTGTGTGTATTACTCAGTTATGTGGGTCTTAACAGTCATCAGAGGCGCCTTAACCTCTGCACCCGTTTCGTCTGCGTCTGCATTAGGCAGTACCCCTACAGAATTCCAGTTTTGTTGGATATCGAAACCTATCTTGAACTCATTAGCGATGCTAACAGGTATCAATTCACGAAGGATCTGAATCTCTACTATGTTGTCTGCGATAATCTGAGAAGCCCCTATTGGCAGATCACCTTCACCTACGAGTGCGCCCCATTTGTCACTGGCATCGTGATCTTTTGACGGGTCAGACCAAATCCAACCACTGGCACCAACTTCACCCCACCATTTGAAGACAGCAGGATTATAGTTACTTACAACAGTACCATTATCCTCGGATATGATAGCGGTTTCCAAGCAGATATCTACACTACCTACTGCAAACTCATCCGCATAGCCACCGGTAGTATTGCTATTATCTGCATCAATGTAAATATGGAAAGGTACCCAAGACTTGTCAGTAACCTTAGTAGCATCCCATTCAACTAATAGATTTAAATACATAGCATCGTTGTAAACTTTCACGCTTTTCAGTGCGCTACGGTTCTCTACAGGATTAGCTGCGCTAACTGTCGTGAACACATATTCAGCAGGTAGGTTATCCCAGTCTGCAGCAGAACCATCCGTTACGCTAATTGGTGACACGAATGCTGGATCTTCGTCATCTGGATCAGGGGTTGGAGTCGGATTGTTTTGCGGTTTGCATGCTACGAAAGCAAGTGCTGCTGCACACATAAGTGCAATTTGAAACTTTTTCATAATGTTTGTGTTTTAAATGTTGATGATATTTATATGTTGATTGATTAATATCCTGGGTTTTGTGGAATACCACTAACCGTCCACTCTGCGTTCGGGATAGGGTATTGGATATGATTGTATGTAGGTTCTACAATAGCCCACGGTTGAGCACCCGGGTACTGGCGGTTCATCTTCATGTTATTGCGATAGACATCAAACATACGGTAGCCCTCAAAGGCTAATTCCATACGACGCTCATCCATCACAACAGCCATCACTGCTGATACGTTGCTGCCATCGGCATATTGATATAGACCATCCACATAACCATGCATATTAGAAGCAGAGAACATACCAGCATCAGGTATTCCTGCGCGTTTACGAATCACATTGACGTCATCTAACGCTTTCTGATCTTCGCCTAACTTTGCATACGCCTCTGCACGGTTCAAGATGACCTCACCCCAGCGACTAAATACAGGTGAACACAAGGTAGGACTGCCATCCTGATAACCTAACTTCTTCACATAGTATTTTGGGAAGGTGTTACGTACCTGCATCTGTTGCGTGATACGTACCAAGCAGTCTTCGTTCTTGTAGTTCACATGATATTCGCTATATTCTCCTTGGATAGTACGTTTCTCTATAGTGTATGTTGTACCATCAGCGGTGAAGGTATAACCATCGGTAACCGGAGTGACAGCGAAAGCTAAGTCCGTGTGACCAGAGGCATCATCAACAGATTCCGGATCCGGGAAATAAGCAAACAACTTAGCGGGGTCTGCATTGTTAGAGTATTGCGGATTGATGAATGCCGTATAGCGAATATCACTCGGGTAACGTTCGTAGAGATAGAGTAGCGGATCAGATGGATAGATCTCGCCCCAACCGCCTCCATCAGCATTGTACATAGAACCAGCAGAAGCCTGACCTTTGTCATCTACCAATTCATGTGCTATACAGAACAGCGTTTCCGAAGAAGTCTTTGCGTTAGCAAAATAGTTAGCAAAATCAGGCTCCAATTTACTTTCCGCAGATGCCCCGTTGAGCATTTCATTTACGGTAGCAACCACTTGGCCATTCATACCCATATAAAGATAAACACGCGAGAGAAGTCCAAGGGCTGCCTCGTGACTTGGATAACCATGATTGCCTCGTTCTTTGCCTACACTCATATATTGGGCTGCAGCCTTCAAGTCTGCCACAATCTGCTCGTAAACTTTACCTACGGACTCCCGTGTAGAGGTGGATGCTGTGCTCGTCATCAAGGGAACACCTATGTTTTCCGTACCTTGGCTATATGGTTTTGCAAACATAGTCACCATATGCAGGTGCATCAAAGCGCGCATATAGTATGCTTCGCCAAGGAGTTGAGTATCGCTCAGATCCTTTTTGCCAAGAGTCTCGATGACAGTATTCGACATATAGACAACCTTGTATGCCAACATCCAGAGCGTACCTACGTTCTTAAGGTTGTCCGTCATCATATACGCCGTAGCCTCATAGAGAGGGTCTTCGGTTTTGCTACTGAGACAAATGTTATCAGCAGGGAACTCTGCCATCTGTGTATAGTGGCGCACATACGCATTACCGCTGGCATAGCCTATATACTCCACTTGATCTTTTAAGAGAGCATAGCAACCGTCCATAATATACTCTGCACCCGACTCGTCTTGAAGTAAGGTCTCAGAGTTCAACTCGTCTGACGGGAAGAAGTCGAGGTTACAACTCGTAAGCAGCAAGCCTGCAACGACCGTCATTCCTAAAAATATCTTTTTCATATTCTTCACTGTGTATTTAGAGGTTGATTAGAAACTAATTTCCACACCACCTTGGAAAGTACGTCCTACAGGATAGGTCTGTGAGTACATACCTGCAAGGGTATAGGTAGAAGTGCTAAGGGAGATTTCCGGGTCCATACCGGAGAACTTGGTAGCCGTCCACAAGTTGTCTGCGGAGAAATAGATACGGCAACGAGTCATATGGGCTTTCTTTATTAACTCCGATGGGAAGTCATAGCCCAAAGTCAAGTTCTTGATACGGAAGTACGACCCATCTTCCAAGTAACGAGAAGAAATAGCATTCGAATTCTTGTTGCCGTTCAGCATTGCTTTCGGGTGAGTAGCGATATCACCTTTCTTCTCCCAACGAGACCATCCTTGCACAGAGTTCTCTATAGACATCTGATTGTAACCCACATACGCACCATCAGCATCGGTAGAGATACGAGTGTAGTTGAATATCTTATTACCGTAGGTAAAGTTAGTATTGATGCTTAGGAATATGCCATTCCAACTAACTTGTGTATTCAGACCGCCTGCGAACAATGGAGTAGCCTTACCTACCACATGTGCATATGTAGCGTTATAGTCGTTGGTCGTTGTCTTATTACCATCGGCATCCAACACATACTGTTCGTTCTCATCCACTACATACCACAAAGGATCACCATTCTCCGGGTCAACACCTGCCCACTCTTTCATATACCAAGAGTAGATATCTTGCCCCTCTTTAACTTGTTGACTCACGCTACTGGCCGTCTGCAAGAATGGACCATTGGGAGTGTTGGTCACACGGTTGCGGTTGAAACCGATATTGAAACCTATATTCCAATTCCACTTACCTATCTTCAACACATTAGCATCCAAACGATACTCTATACCTTGGTTGCGTACAGAACCGGCATTCTTGGTAACCTCAAAGAAGCCTGTCGATGGTGCAACAGGCACATTGAGCAACAGACCTGTATTATCCGTATTGTACAAGTCAATAGACATGTCTATACGTTTGATGAAAGTCAGGTCAACACCAACTGCAGCCATGTTAGCGGTTTCCCAATGTAACAATGGGTTGGCCAAACGACTTGGTGTTGCAGATACGTTGTTCTGGTAAAGACTGTTTAACGCATACGTGCCAAGGTACTTATACGAAGGGATATTGTTGTTACCTGTAACACCATACGAAGCACGCAACTTCAGGAAAGATACTACATCTTGTCCCTTCATAAAGTCTTCGTTAGATATCAACCACGATGCGGCCACTGATGGGAAGTAACCTACACGATTCTTAGGAGCGAAGATACTACTTGCCTCTGCACGGAATGTAGCGGTAATGAAGTAACGTTTACCATAGTCATACTGACCCTGAATGAACGTTGCCCAACTGGCACCAGGTATCTCATAGCCACCAACAGAATATGGAGAAGTGGAGTTTAATGCATCTACGCCGTTAGGCATACCCGTACCAGCAGCAGTTGTATATTCCGATTTCCAGGTTCCATATTCATAACCCAACATACCGCTCAGAGAGTGCTTGCCCCATTGACCATTCGCTTTGAGGATATTGACTGTACCAAAACTCTTGCTAAGACCGATGTTATTATACAAGTAACCATTAGCGTATTCCGAGTCAAAAGCACGTGGATCGCGGTACTCTGTTGACTTATAATAGCCGGTAGTGAAAGTGTTGGTCGTAGTAAAATGCAACCAATCTGTGAAGTGTACGTTGAACACTAAGGAACCATTAAAGTCAAAGTTGTTTGCTTTGGAGTAGTTATACTGAGTCGTATGGAGTGCATTCCATTTACTCTGTGACCACCACTTACCGCCGTTATCCGAGCGAACATCTCCATCCACATATAGATACCTGCCCGTTGAGTTCCCGTCTGCGTCCAACTCATAAGGATTATCCCAAGGCATCTTGTTAAATGCATCATCCAGCATTGTCCACGATGGAGCATAATCAACAGAAGACTTGGAGAACGACATGCGAACACTCATATCTAACCACTTTGCCAAATCTGCATTCAAAGAGAACTGACCACTGACCTTCTGCATACCGGTGCACTTCAAGGTACCTTCCTCACCGTAATAGTTCAGACCTGCATAGTAACCTACATGCTCAGAACCACCTTTCACAGAGACATAGTAGTCTTGTATCACACCTGTACGGAAGAACTCATCCTGCCAGTTATAGTCTTGCTCAAGCAAACTCTTTGGATATTGGCTGTTGAACACCGTCTTTGAGTACAGAGACTTATGGAAATTGTATAACTCAGATGAGTTCATCATCTTATAGTTATTATACAGAGCCTGTTTTGCTCCGGCCGTAGCCTTGATATCAACAGACAGCTTATCGTTCTTCTTTCCCTGCTTGGTGGTGACAACAATGACACCTCCGGCAGCAGCGGCACCATAGATTCCCGTGGCACCTGCATCTTTCAAAACAGTGATCGTTTCTACGTCTTGAGGGTTGAACGAAGCACCCATCACTCCATCTACGACATAGACAGGGTCACTCGATGCAGTAATACTACCTGTTCCACGGATGCGTATCTCAGCAGCCTGTCCTGGTTGACCACCACTATTCGTCACTTGGACACCTGCCACCTTACCTTGTAGCATATTTCCTACATCTGAAGTAGTGACATCGGTCAACGCTTCACCCGATACCGTCACAACCGCCGAAGATAACTCAGCCTTCTTTGCAGAAGAGTAACCTAAAGAAACGACCTCTTCCATCATGATAGCATCTGACTCCATCACTACATTCAACACTGCTGAAGCCTTACGCTCAACAGTTTTGTAGCCAATAAAAGAGAATTGCAGTACAGCATTTGATGAGGTCTTGATTTCATAGTTACCATCAATATCAGTAGCCGTACCTTGAGAAGTACCTTTCACTACGATACTGACACCTGGCATACCAAGACCATCATCCGCCGAAGTTACAGTTCCTGTCACTGTTATTTGTGCAAAGGCAATAGCAACAGAAAACATCATACCTAAACTAATACATAAAAATCTTTTCATTGATATTGAATATTTGAAGTTAGTTGTTGTCTTTATCAGTAGGCACTACCTCTATCAAATAGTTCTGTTTGAAATCTACTTGCACCGTAGGATTATCTCCATTCACCACATAACTTTTAGGAGTGGTAGCAGTATATTCCGTCACAGTGTATTCCCGTCCTTTCTCCAATCCGCGCAGAGAAATAACGCCTTGGTATGCGTCAGCATAGAAAGCATAATACATCGCACCATGTTGTGATATCACATGAGCCTCCGGATAATCAAAGCCCCAAGTATACAGGTTCAGATACTCACCACGAGCTAAGTCTTTCTCTTTGTATATCCTCATCCAATGACGGATTAGTTGCTCTTTCTCCGGAGTTAACAAGAACGATGCAGAAGCATAAGGATTATCTTTCGGATAGGTAAACTTGGTTCCAATCACAGAACCCGTACCTATCTGCGAAGCGAAATCTGTACCTCCGTCGGTCAGTTCCACATGGTCACCATAGTACGCCATTTGTGGAACCATCGCTGCATAAGCCTTACGTTTCATACGCACCTGAGCCGAACTGGTTGGATCAGAGGCTACCGCCTGATTGATATGAGGCAACAGATAGTAGTTTATCGCACAGCCACATGGACAAACCTGCACCACTGCATGTGAATGGATACGGCGGGATATCTCATAGATACTATCGAAATAACTCGGCAACTGTTCCACCGCCTGATTTGGGTAGTCCAACTCAGAGGCACTGTTATAATCAGGCATACAACAGTTCAGATGCTGTCCATCTATCTTTAGACCGTCAAAATTCCATACAGACAGAAAGCGATGAAGCAGATCCTTCGTATAACACATCGTCACGGGGTTTACCGGCGACAGATAATAACTATCCCACCAAGTGATGTACTCCGGAGCACCCTCGTAAGTCACCAATTGCATCTCAGGATGTTTTACCAATATATTAGATGTTGGGTCTGCAGCCAAAGGAGCCCACCATAACTTGGCCAACATCCCATGCTGATGAATAGCATCCGTCAAGCGACGCATATCTTTGTCACCACCGGGAAATCGATTGTTAGTTTCCCAATCTCCTTCTGCGATCTGGTATCCATCATCCACATCTACCCAACGGAAACCTAACTCCGCCACCTTATCCAATGAACCCAACACCTCATCCATGGTGAACTGACGTTCATAACCCCATGCGCACCACACAGGTTCAAAAGCCTCATTCTCGGAAGGTTGCATCACCACGCCATAATCTCTCTGCATAACTTGGGAAAAAGCACGTAGAGGAGCAAAGAAATCTCCCTTGTGCATATAGCGGAATGCCGTGAAAGTACGCAACGTGTCCCCTGTCTCCATATATAACGGCTCCGGATATTCATAACGCAAAGCCATACATATCTTATCATTGTAACGTTTCCACTCGACAGGCATCGATATCATACGCAATACCGGTTCTAACAAACCGATAGCTGCACCTCCTTCACGCTGCCATATGTCCACCAACGGAATACCTCCACCATAGTCACAGTTGTTCATGCCCAGATAATTCTGCTTTTGGAAACCTTCCTTGACAGGAAGAACCCAATCCAAACGAGCAGATGTGGAAGAAGGCTGCAAAGACCACACTGTTGTGTCATTGGCTTCAATCTCTGTACGGCACAACTCATAGGCTCGAACATACAGAGGCTTGCCTTTGTTCACATAATAAGTCTCTATGCGCTCCATACCGGCAACATCATCCACAGGAGTCACGACCTGATGCTTCTCTACATACACACCATTGTGCTTGTAAGGGAACTGAGTCATTGTTGCCACATCACACTCCAACAGGTCTGTTCCGTAATTAATGTCGGAACAGCCTGTTAGTAGTGCTACACAAACAAATATTATTAACCACTCTCTTCTCATCTGTACTGAGTTAGGATGCGTTCTGCGTTCTTATAATATATCTTAGCCAATACCTCATCCGGCAAGTAGAATCCTGACAATGCCCAGTGGTAGTTGAAATCGTGGATGTAAAAATGCTCATCAGCAGTCTCATATACGCGGAAGATGTTACGATACATTGAGGTCTCCATACCATTATCGGTTCCGAAAAGTACTCGATCCTGGTACTTTATCAAGAACTCACGTGTTGCACGAGGTGTCTGAGCAGCCTCTGCCACACGGGCAGCAATATCCACATACAAGTTAGGATAACCATCTAACAACTTACCTAAACGAGGATAATCTTGGTTCATATTGAGGAAATGACAAGCAATGAACAATGTATTGGGGTTCTCTCGAACGGCATTCTCAAACGAAACCATTAACTCATTATATCCTTTACAACCCGCCAAGGTCGTATCTACATGCCATACTGCAGCATTGGGGAAACCATCGTTATACTCATCCTCAGGCAGATACATCCAATAAGGCTCAGCAATATGTATCGAAACAGGCATTCTCAATTCTGCACACTTGGCCAACACCGGTTTCATACGAGGGTCATCCAAATGAATACCCCTACCTTCAGTGGGACGAGCATATAAATCACCTTCACCCTTATCACCCATCTCTCCGACACCAACAGCACCCATCTCATGACACTTCTCTAAATAAGCGATCATCGCGTCTGCACTGCCATTCTCCTGCATCTCCGTATAATCAAAACAGCACCAGAAGTGGAAACGATCCGGGTATGCCGCATAACGCTCCACTATGGTCTCAAAAGGAGCACCTATCCAAGAACAATGCATGATATGCGTCTCACGAATACCACATGCATCCATATTCTTTACCCACTGATCAACCTCTTCTTGGGTAGTGGCATAGTCATGTGAGTGCATATCTATCACACCATATTTCCCCTTCTCCACATAGGTCTGAGGGATATTGTTCACATTTTGAGGTTTATAGTCACGGACCAACAAGGTATCCACAGCTCTTACTTTGCCTTTCTCTGCGGATGGATGACTGCACGCCGTTATTGACAACACAGCCACACAGATAACGAGTAGTTTCTTCATGATATTAAGTCTTTTATTTTACAAAACCAAAACGCTCTGCAGCAATACGCTCTATATCCTCTCGCGAAGAGAAAGCACCGGTACCTCCGGCAGCCGTCGTGTTTACAGCACCGGTCATATTACCATACTGCTGACAATCCGTTAAAGACGCTCCCTGTACATAATGGGATATGAAGCCTGCATTGAACGAGTCGCCCGCACCTATCGCATCTACTACCTGGTCATTCAGCATCGCAGGAATCTGCACATGTTGACCATCTTTAGTCAATAACAATGAGCCACGACACCCCTGCTTGATAACAGCTACCTGAATATAAGGTTGTATCTTACTTATAGCTCCCTCCAAAGTATCACTATGAGTCAGTGCACACAACTCTTTCTCGTTAGGCATAAACACAGAAACCAATGGAAGTACGGCTTGATAATTCAAATCCCACTCCTCCGTAGGATCCCATTGTGTATCTAACGACGTGGTAACACCATTCTCTTGAGCCAAACGTAATATATGCATCAAGTCTCTTTTTAGACCACTCTGCATAAAAATCGATGAGATATGAATATGCTTGGTCTCTTGGAATATCGACGGATCAATGTCCTGTAAACGCATCACATCCATCGCACCTTGATAGGTCAGATTCGCACGATCCTCATTATAACTCATACAAATAGTAGCACCCGTAGCATAATTCGGAGTACGTATCAGATAGCGGGTATCTACATTTTTCTGTGACAAACTACGTTCTACCAAATCACCAAACAGATCTGTAC
>CAVKDW010000065.1:0-9608 GCA_963655075.1 Muribaculaceae bacterium
GGCGCAGACGGGCTGCCAACAGCGCTTTGGCACGGTGGAGTTGGGAGGCGGAACTACTCTCGCCAATATGGAGCAGGGCGGCAATCTCACTATGTGACTTGCCCTCTATGACATACAGGTTGAATACCGTGCGGTAGCCCGTAGGCAGGGTTCGTATCGCCTCGTAGATAACGGCGGACGGTATCGCCCCGGTATCGACCTCGTCGTCGGGGATATCGGCACATTCGTCCGTTATCTCCTCTGTCGGCAGCGGTTCTGTGCGGCGCAAGAAGAGCAGCGACTCATTGACCACGATGCGCACCAACCATGCCCGCAGCGAGCCTTCGCCCCGATAGGCAAACGACGGCAAGGCGGAAAAGGCGTGTAGGTAACTGTCCTGCAAGACATCACGCACGTCTTCGTCGTTCGGGATATAGCGGGAGCATACGGCGGTGAGATAGCGCACAGTCTGTTGATAGAGTGACCGGAACGCCGCTGCATCGCCTTCTTGGAGGCGGTGCAGAAGGTGTTGTTCGGTCAGTGGTTCGGTATGGGGCATGCAGGGCTTGTGCGCAGGTGCGGATCGTTATTCGACGAGTGAACTGCATTCGAGGCGTGGGCAGCCTTGCAGTGTAGCGGGGCGCATACGGAGATCTATCTCGAGTGTCTTGTTGCCTATGCAGGACTTCCAACGCAGCGTCAGTTTGACCTTCTTGCCTTTGTCGGCAGCCGCAGCGAGGTCGTTGAGGTTAAAGGCAATCAGTGCATCGCCCTGACGCGTAGCGTTGTCGCCGTTGGCATTGTGGCGCAACTCTATCTCGTAGGGGTTGTCAGGATTGACGCCCGTCAAGAGGTTGATATAGTGTGTCTTACCCGTATTGCCCCAGTAGGTACGCAAGCGGAGCGTGAGATATCCGTCTTCGGCTACTGTCACCCAGTCGCGGACTATCTCGATGGCGTCGTTGCCGTAGAGAGAGTCGTTCTGTGTGCCTGCGGAGGGTACGGGTTGCTTGGTGCGGATACTGTCTATCCAGTTGACATGGACATAACGCAGGCTATCACGCATGGTGGCATTGGAGTAGTTGACAAGCGCACGCACCTCGCGTTTGCCGAAAGGCGGCTTTTGGATATTGGACGCACGGAGCGCAGTGGAGTCGTCCAACTGCATGACAAAAGCGGTGTCGTTCAAAGGGCGGACGGTGACCAACGCATTGGGATACTGCAGGCTATAGTCATTGTTCGACAAGGAGCAGGCGGGCAGGAATATGAGCATCGCAGTGCCGATGATGATGCCTGCCAAGAGATAGAAAGCGTACCAGATGGACGCCCAAGTTGAATTGCATTTCATACAACAATGAATTAGGGTTTATACTTGCCCCATTGTGGGGCGTTTTTATCCTGTTAAATACATAGAAAGCAAAAACCTTGCATGTAGGCAGGTATTTTTCTGCAAAAAATGTATGTTCCCAAGTTGTCATATATCCTGATAATCGTTGAGGCTACAAAGATACACCTGTTTTGTTACATTGCAAAATACCCAACATGTTATCTTGATAAAATAAAACTGTATCTTTCATCTCCCAACTATCCACTCTCGAAAAGAGGTGTATGTGAGATAGTTTTGTGCGTGTCGGCTGATTATGTTTGCCAGTATCAGAAAAAAGCTGTACTTTCGCAGGATGTTTGTGTACAAGCACCCCTCGTTGGGGTGTGAACCATCTGCCGGCAAGGGGGTTGTCCTACCTGTTGGAAGAGAGCGATAAATCATGTCCGAAGGGAGTAACGAGATAGTAATTACCGGTGCGCGCGTGCATAACTTGAAGAATGTGGACGTGCGTATCCCGCGTGGTAAGTTGGTGGTCATCACCGGCTTATCCGGTAGTGGGAAGTCCTCATTGGCTTTTGACACCATCTTCGCCGAGGGGCAACGCCGTTATTTGGATACTTTCTCGTCCTATGCGCGTGGTTATATCGGTACCATGCAGCGCCCCGATGTGGACAAGATAACGGGTCTCTCGCCCGTTATCAGTATCGACCAGAAGACCACCTCGCGCAACCCGCGTTCCACTGTGGGTACCGTCACGGAGGTGTACGACTACCTGCGTCTGCTGTTTGCCCGCGCCGGTGAGGCCTACTCGTATGCCTCCGGCGAGAAGATGGTGCGCTACACCGATGAGCAGATCGTGGAACTGCTGCTCCGTGACTATGCCGGTCAGAAAGTGTTGCTGTTAGCCCCCTTGGTGCGCAACCGCAAGGGACATTACAAAGAACTCTTCGAGTCTGTCCGCCGCAAGGGCTACCTGCGTGTGCGTGTGGACGGCGAGGTGATGGATGTCGTGCCGGGCATGAAGGTCGATCGCTATCGCAACCACTCGATAGAGGTCGTGATGGACAGGCTCAAGATACCGTCCGCCGACGTGTCGGGTGAGGTTGCCGAGCCCGATATCAAACGCCTGCGGGCGAGTGCCGACAAAGCCATGACGCAGGGGGAGGGTATGATGATGATTGTGCGTACAGGCAGTGCGGTAAACCCATTGACAGAGCAGCCCCGTTATTTCTCGCGTAACCTGATGTGTCCGACCACTGGGCTCAGTTACTCGGAACCGGCACCGCACACGTTCTCGTTCAACTCGCCGCAAGGGTGGTGCCCGTGCTGCAAAGGGTTGGGGCGCGTGCGTGCGAACAGCACGGTGGAGGAGAACAAGCAGCAGATGAGCGACATCATTCACGATGACGCCAACTGGTACAACCGCATGTTAGCGTATGTGCAACAGCAGGAAGAAGAGAAAGACGACAGCGAGGAGGTATGGAGCGAATGTCCAGTGTGCCATGGACAGAGGCTGAACAAAGAAGCACTGAGTTATCGTATCGCCGGTAAGAACATAGCCGAGTTGTCGGATATGGATATCAGTGAGTTGCTGCTTTTCTTGCAGCATATACGGCCACAGTTAACGAACAAGCAACGCACTATCGCCGAGCCAATCCTCCGCGAGATTACCTCCCGCCTGCATTTTATGTTAGACGTGGGGCTGTCATACCTGTCGTTGTCACGCTCCTCGGACAGTCTCTCGGGCGGCGAGGGGCAGCGTATCCGTTTGGCGACACAGGTCGGCAGCCGTCTGGTGAATGTCCTGTATATCCTCGACGAGCCGAGCATAGGTCTGCACCAGCGTGATAACCAGCGACTGATTGACTCGCTCAAACAGTTACGCGACATGGGCAACTCCGTCATCGTGGTCGAACACGATGAGGAGATGATGCGCCAGGCGGACTATATCGTGGACATAGGTCCCAGGGCTGGACGTTTAGGGGGGAACATCGTCTTCGCCGGCACGCCCGACGAACTCCTGCACGCCGACACACTGACGGCCAAGTACCTGCGTCATGAAGAGAGGCGGGATGACCACACACAGACTACTCCCCCGACCCCAAAAGGGGAGATAGTGCTGCACGGGTGTCGAGGCAATAACCTCAAGGACATCACCGTCTCTTTCCCGTTGGGGCGTATGATCGCTGTCACGGGTGTGAGTGGCAGTGGCAAATCCACGCTTATCAACCAGACACTCTACCCTATCCTCAGCCAGCATTTCTACCGGAGTCTGCAGGCTCCCCTGCCCTACGACAGCATCGATGGTATAGACCTCGTTGACAAGGTCATAGCCGTTGACCAGTCGCCTATAGGACGGACACCACGCAGTAACCCGGCAACATACACAGGTGTGTTCACCGATATAAGAAACCTGTTTGCCCAACTGCCCGAATCGCAGATACGCGGCTGGAAAGCAGGACGCTTCTCGTTTAATAACGCCGGAGGTCGATGTGAGGCTTGTAACGGCAACGGGTATAAGACCATTCAGATGCATTTCCTGCCGGACGTGTATGTGCCGTGCGAGGTATGCGGGGGCAAACGGTATAACAGAGAGACCTTGGAGGCACGGTTCAAAGGCAAGTCTATCGCCGACGTGTTGGAGATGACCATTAACCAAGCCGTTGAGTTCTTTGCGGCGCAACCCTATATACTCAAGAAAATCAAGACTTTGCAAGATGTCGGCTTGGGTTATATCAAGTTAGGGCAACCCTCCACCTCTCTCTCGGGCGGCGAGAGCCAACGTGTGAAGTTGGCTGCCGAATTGGCACGCCCCGGCACGGGGGATACCCTATACATCTTAGACGAGCCGACAACCGGACTGCATTTCGAAGACATACGCGTGCTGCTCGGCGTGCTGCACCGACTTGTTGATAAGGGCAACACGGTGATTATCATTGAGCATAACCCCGATGTCATCCGTGCATGCGACTATATCATCGATATGGGTATTGAAGGAGGACGCGACGGAGGACAGATAGTGGCGACAGGAGATCTCAACACTCTCAAGCACAACCCCAACAGCCTCACCGCACAGTATCTGTGATCTTTGCAAGTCTGTCCTTATTCTTTACTCCTTATCGAGGAACTTGAAGAACAAGTTTCCGAACTAAAAATGTATCTCGCTCAAGAAAACCGCATCGGACATCAAGCCATCTACGGCTAAAGGAGAAAAGACTTACAGATACAAGCTATTCTTATCCATCATAAACTGCCGTAGCCCCATAGTAACAATACCCAACTCATTTCGACGCAGGATAATATCTTCTTTCACAACAATTATCTTCTTGAACGAGTCAGCAATCTGTAACAATGGGCGTTGTTCCTGCTCCTCCTTCTCAGGAGTCGGTAAAGCGTATGCTGACTGTATGTAAAATCGTTCACTACCTTGATTAACCACAAAATCAACCTCTGTATTCAGTCGCTCAGTCTTGCCATTACTGCCCCTCTTGATAATCTCAACAATACCAACATCTACACTATAATCGCGCATAACCAGTTCATTGTAGATAGCATTCTCCATGAGATGAGTTTCCTCCACCTGACGGAAATTGATACGAGCATTACGCAGTCCTAAATCCGAGAAATAGAACTTGTATGGGGTTGAGATATAGCGTTTGCCTTTGATATCATATCGTCGCGCCTTTTCAATAAGGAAAGCATCCGACAAATAGTCAAGATACTCCTTTATGGTATTTGCCGACAACTGCATCTTTCCTGCACTACGGAATGTGTCAGCGAGTTTCTGCGGATTAGTAAGCGACCCTACTGAGGATGATACAATATCCAATAGATATTCCATCTCCATATCATTCTTGATATGATACCGCTCTTTTATATCCTTGAGATAAGTCTCTCGGAATAGCCGCTTGAGATAATTGGTCTTTTCTTTCTCAGTGGATGCAAGCACTGCTAATGGCAATCCACCATAATTAAGATAGAGTTGCCATACTCGCTGCCACGATAGTTCGGGCATAACCTCACTTATTTCACTAACAGATAGTGGATAAATGTGTATCTCATCACCACGCCCTCGAAACTCGGTGATGATATCAGTGCTCAAAAAACGAGAATTAGAGCCCGTTACATACACATCTACATTGCGGATATGCAGCAGTGAATTCAGCACGTCTTCAAACTCATTCATCAGTTGCACCTCGTCTATCAACACATAGTACATCTCCGCACCCTGCACGATATTTCGGATATAAGAGAGACACTGGTCTGGGTCACGCAAATCGCTATTGATACGGTCGTCTAAAGCGATACGAATGATATGATTATTCTGCACACCGCTATCCAGCAAATGCTGCACAAACAACTCAAAAAGCAGGAATGATTTGCCAGAGCGACGGACACCGGTAACCACCTTAATCAGATGATTATGTTTATGTTGGATAAGTTTATCCAGATAATAGCTACGCTTAAATAACATCTCTATTGCAGATTTTTGTAACATGTTACACTTTTCTGAAGTTGACGCTGCAAAGTTACTGCTTTTCTGCGAGATGCACAAATACACTTATCATTTTATGCCACAATATAGAACATCCTCATCATTACATTACATTTCCACTGTTTCTTGCGAGCGCAAGCGAACAGGAGATTATACGCCATACATTCATACATCTATCGTCCTTGTTCTTTACTCTTACCAACTTCCAATTCTCCACTACTTTCAACTCTCAACTGCACTCAACACTAAACACTCAACTAAACTGCGTAGAAGCCGGCGAGGTCGTCTTTATTCCTTACTCCTTTATAGGACTTTATCGAACTTTATCTGCACGAAACTGACAGAAACTGCACGAAACCGACAACGCCACTTCAACATGTTGTATCTTTGCACCCGAATTCACAACACCGTAGTCAACATAAAATAGCAACACACAGTAGCCAACATGGAATAGCAACACGCAGTCGTCTTCCCCATAGCATCACGCAGAGCTTGCTTTGTGAGATGCGGTTGAAGGGGGAACGAGAGGGTCCAACATTTCGGGGTCAGCAGGTGATTCGCTCAAAAACATTTCGGGGTCAGCAGGTGGCGAATGTGTTAAGTACCTAATACACACACGTATATACGTTTTTATATATTACAGTATTGCACGTGTGGTGTTTTTGTTGTACGTTTGCAACGTCATATATCATTTACAGTTATGGCTGAACATATCTTCAGACGCAAGGCGTACGATGTATGTTGTGTGTTATGACAATATCAGCGTTGCAGACTTTGGGCAGGAGTGGTAAGGTAGTGGTGAGGTAACGGGGATAGAGAAACAGGTTAATGGGGCTATAGAAAACGTCTATAAGGACAAAATATACACTACTGATTATCAACTCATAACAGAGAAAGTTTATAAAAAAGCGCAGAGACATTTGTATATATCTACCTTTTTTTATACCTTTGCAGCGTAAAAAAAAAAAAAATAAACACAGTGCGCTTACAGACCGGGAGGCTGACAAAGAGGGTGAGAGATGCTGAGAGAAAAGATGTGAGAGAGGGAGTGAGAGGAGGACAGAGGGGAGAAAAGTGGCCGGCAAGGGGGGGATAGAAAGAAGAAAAGCGGGGGATAAAGACGGATAGAGAGGGTGAGAGATGGGGGAATGACGACATGTGGAGCACTGCTGAACCGTTGATAAAAGATCTTGTGCTTGATAAATAACCTTGAAGAACGTACCAATCCCGCTTGTGGGGTAGTTTATAGATCGTGCCTATGTCTGCGAATAAGTATGGTATAATTGTTTTGCTCTTGTTGCTGAGTACCGGTATGGTGCGCTCACAAGAGATATACACGGATTTTCATTTCTATTTTCGAGCGGAGAGTACTGTGCTTGATTCTTCGTATATGAGCAATGCGGAGCAGATAGAGACGATGAAGAGTTTCATGCAGTATCTCCGTCAGGCAGTAGAGGTGGACAGTACATTGGAGTTACAGAGTGTGGTGATACGCGGTGAGTCATCGCCGGAGGGCAGTGAGCAACTCAACCACCGGTTAGCCCGGGGTCGTGTGAGGGAGGTGGAGAAGATGGTACGTCGCACTATCAACGTGCCTGAGAACCTCATCACACGAGTGGATAAGTATATCGATTGGGAGTATCTGCAGCAGCAGGTCTCGGCATCCGATATGCCACAGAAAGACGAGGTGTTGCGTGTGTTGTCCGAAGACACGATGTGGGTGAAGTACCACCTGCGTGGTGAGCGTATGGACCAGCGTGTGCTACAACTGCAGCAGATAGACAACGGCAAGGCATGGAGACGGCTCATCAAGGAGTTTTTCCCTCCTATGTGTAACGGCGGTGTGTTGTTTGTGACGAACAAAGTGGTGCCCGACCAGATAGTCACCAAAGAAGGTACGGTGGAGATGTCGCCTGTGGCATCCAAGTCCCCTGTCAGCATCGAGCCTGTAGCAGAAGAGGCTGCTATTGATACCGTAGCGGCAGTGCAGGACAGTATCCCTATCGTAGAAGAAGACACGGTGGTAGTGCCAGACGCCACTGTACCGATAGACACCTTGCCCGCGGAGGCATGGCAACATCATATCACGCTCAAGACCAACGCCATAGGATGGGTGTTGGGAGTGACGAACATCGCTTTTGAAGCAGACCTCGCACAGCACTGGTCGTTTAACCTGCCTGTCTATTGGTCGTCATGGGACTACTTCAAGACGACAATCAAGTTGCGTGCCTGTGTCTTGCAGCCGGAGATACGCTATTGGTTCCATGAGAACAACGAACAGTGGTTTATAGGTGCACATTTCGGTGTGGCATGGTATAACGTGGCATGGAACGGGCAGTACCGTATCCAAGATCAGGGATGGGACAAGCCGGGTCTTGGTGGAGGTATAGCCGCAGGTTATCGTATGCCACTCAGCAAGAAGAACCCAAAATGGAAAGTGGAGTTCTCGTTAGGTGTAGGGGCATATAGCATGTGGTATGACAAGTTCTATAACGGTACCGATGGTCTGCTGACCGAGCAGGGACATAAAGCGTTCTTCTGCATCGACCAAGCCGCCGTCTCGTTCTCTTACTCGTTTGACACAAAGAAGAAAGGAGGTAAACAATGAGACGTACAACACTCATCTCTGTTCTCTTAGCACTTTTGTCTGTAGCTTTTGTGGGCTGCGACATACACGAGTACCCCACCATACCCACTGGTGCGCCCTTGGTGCTGCATCTGAATTTTGACACTATCATGCCTCTGCATCAAGAGGTGATATACACCAAGACACATCGCCGTGTGCGTGGCAGTGCGTTACCTACCGCATACGATGTGCGGCATATAGTGAGTGTCCACCGTCTGCTGAACGACGGCTCATATAATCGTACGGCAGATACCGTGTTCACATACGTATGCGACAATGTGGACAGCCTCAACTGTACCCGCGTGCTGAACCTGCGAGAAGGCGACTACCGGTTCTTCGTTTGGACAGACTATGTAGCAGAGGGACAAGAGGCAGACCTCTTTTACAACACTACAGACTTCGCCGAGATTATCCTGCAGAGCCAGAGCAACTACACAGGTAACAACAACTACCGCGATGCTTTCCGTGGCGAACAGACGGTGTCTGTCCGTGCCAAACGCGATGAGATAACCCCTGTCCATAACGAGGCTACCGTACAGATGGGACGCCCGTTGGCTAAGTTCAAGTTCATCTCTACCGACTTCGATGCTTTCTTGGAGAAGGCGATAGAAGAGGAGGTAGCGCGGCAGGCTAACAGCCCATCGACAGGCTCGTCCGAGACCGACACGGAGAACAAGAGTATTGATCCGAACGACTACAGTGTCGTGTTCCGCTATGCGGAGTTCATGCCCTGCTCGTATAACATGTTCACTGACCACCCGGCAGACTCCTGGACGGGCGTGTGGTTCAGTAGTGCCCTCAAGCCGATGAGTGACACTGAGGTAGAGATGGGCTTCGACTATGTGTTCGTCAACGGTGCCGAGGCGGGTGTGAAAGTGATGGTGGAGGTGTACAACAAAGACGGTGTGCAGGTATCCTCCTCGCCTATCATAGAGGTGCCACTCAAACGCAACCACGTGACCATAGTGCGGGGCGAGTTCCTGACATCTGTCGCACAAGGCGGGATAACCATCCAACCGGGATTTGACGGAGACTACAACATAGAGATTCTATAAACATTTTATCACTTATAAACATAATCATCATTATGAGAAAGAACCTTTTCGCTATGTTCGCAATAGCAGTATCTGCGCTTGTTGCGACATCGTGCACGAAGCCAAACGAGGAAGTGCAAGCAGGTG
>CAVKDW010000066.1:0-9445 GCA_963655075.1 Muribaculaceae bacterium
TGCATATACTCATCGATAAAGTTATTTATCACATGCTTACGGAATGTCTTTCTGAAATCTACAATGTGATGTTCAAAACCCAAAGTGGCTGCCATATGCTTGGCTTCCATAATACTCTCAATGGAACAGCACCCCTTTTCTCGTACTAAACATGACTCTCGGATACTATCGAATGTGCGATAAGTAACACCTATCACCTCATATCCCTGTTCTAACAATAAAATGGCTGATACTGTGGAATCTATACCACCGGACATAGCCATCAACACACGCTTTGCCATAAATACCCTTATAACTTCCTAATGATACTCAGACCATCACGGATAGGTAATATCACTTTTTCTAACCGATGATCATTGGCTACTCGCTCGTTAAATGCACGTAAACCCGTTGTCTGCTTATCTCTATCGTACTCATTATCTATGATATGACCATCCCACAAGGTGTTATCTGCCAAAATCCACCCTCCATGTCGCACAAGAGGATATACCAAGTCCAAGTAGGAGCAATACTCCCGTTTATCTGCATCAATGAACACGATGTCAATAGATTCGGTCTCTATAGTGGCACTGTTGAGATATTTTTTTGCATCCGCAACCACCAACTCTATTTGTTGACCTAACGGGGATAAAGATAAATTGTGACGGATTGTAGCCTCCAACTCATCATTATGCTCTATCGTTATAAGATGACCACCTGCAGTCAGCCCCTCTGCAAGGCACAGAGCAGAGTATCCGGTAAATGTGCCTAACTCCAAGATATGACATGGTTGAACCATCTTACTGAGCATACTTAGTAAACGACCCTGTACGTGACCGGATAACATATGAGGGTTAAGAACCTCCAAATTAGTATGGCGGGTAATATGACGAAGAACATCATTCTCTGGAGAAATGTGTTGCTCTATATAGTCAAATATGTCCATAGTGGCACAGAAAAAATGTACTGTGCCGCAAAAGTATAGAAAAACTTGCATATCTCAAAACGAAGTAGTACTTTTGTAGGCAAAACAATACGGTTATGGAATATACAGAAAGAATAGATGATTTGGACAGACGAATACTACAAGTCATAACGCAGAATGCACGCACACCATTCAAGGATGTGGCAACGCAAGTAGGAGTCAGCAGAGCAGCAGTACACCAACGTGTACAAAAGATGTTTGACAACGGAGTGATAATAGGCTCGTGCTATCGGGTCAATCCTAAGATGCTGGGATACAACCTCTGTGTCTATGTGGGACTTACTTTAGAAAAAGGAAGCCTGTATAAGTCCGTGAGTGCTGCACTGGAGAAAATACCGGAAGTAGTGGAAAGCCAGTTTACCTTGGGCGCGTATTCTATGCTTGTCAAACTGTATGCACGTGACGACCAACATCTTATGGTACTATTGAATAACCAAATACAAGAAATACCAGGGGTCGCAAATACAGAGACATTGACTGCATTAGACCAACGGATCAATCGTACACTACCGATCCACATAGAGGAGTAATTCGCTGTGTGAAACATATGTAGAGGGAGTAATATCAAAAGAATGAAATAATGGAGAAGGTTATTAGTGGCATACGACCAACAGGAAACCTGCACTTGGGAAATTATTTTGGCGCAGTGAAGAGTTTTGTGAAGATGCAAGATGAGTATAATTGCTTATTCTTTATCGCAGATTGGCACTCGCTGACCACACACCCTACACCCGAGAATATCCGTAACTCAGTACGAACGATTCTTTCCGAATACTTGGCATGTGGTATAGATCCCAAGAAAGCTCCCATATATGTTCAGAGTGACGTGAAACAAGTGTTAGAGTTGTACCTCTATCTCAATATGAATGCATATATCGGAGAATTGGAACGTGTGACGAGTTTCAAAGAGAAAGTGCGACAAAATCCGAATAATGTCAATGCAGGACTACTCACCTATCCGACACTTATGGCTGCAGATATTCTCATCCACAAAGCAGACAAAGTGCCTGTAGGAAAAGACCAAGAACAGAATATGGAGATGGCTCGCCTGTTCGCCAGACGCTTCAATCGTATATATAACGTGGAGTATTTCAAAGAACCGGAATCATTCCACCTTAGCGATAAAGCCATAAAAGTGCCCGGACTGAATGGTACAGGAAAGATGGGTAAGTCGGAAGGGAATGCTATCTATCTGTGTGATGATGAGGCAACAATCAAAAAGAAAGTTATGAGCGCAGTTACGGATGCAGGACCAACAAGACTCAATCAAGAAAAACCGGAACCAATACAGAACCTGTTCTCACTGTTAGAACTGATGTCCACAAAAGATACGTATGACTATTTCAATGACAAATACAATAATATGACCATACGCTATGGAGATCTCAAGAAACAGTTGGCTGCAGATATCAATGCTTTCTGTGCACCTGTTCGAGAGCGTATCCTACAATATCGTAGCAACGAGGACTATCTGTCTCAAGTGGCTGCTGAAGGGGCTGACGCCGCAAGGGAGAGCGCAGAAAAGACATTGGAAGATGTACGTGAGATAATAGGTTTCCGTAGGATATAAAAATAGAATATGAAACAGAACTGCATCATAGCACTATTACTGATGACTCTGCTGAGCACTGTGCTTTTGGCAGATACAGATGTGTATGTGGATGATTCTTACTATTGGTTCAGCGAAAACTCTACTATAGAGGTAACAGCACCAATATACGACAAACACGCAAAAGAACTTATTTTTATTGAAGATACAACAACGCAACAACCTGACACCATTCATATGCGTATTCTGTCCAAATAATGTATATGGGTAAAAAGATATACATACTGCTTTTCTTAGTCATAATGACACTTGGCGTGTGGGCACAAGATACCCAGCGTTTTGCTCAACGTGACATCATGGGAACGGCACGGTATGTTGGTATGGGGGGAGCGATGACGGCCATTGGAGGAGACCCCACGGCAGTCATGGATAATCCTGCAGGATTAGGACTATACAGAAGAGGAGAGATAACAGTATCCTTAGACCGGATGTGGGACTATACCATATCGACAAATTCGCATGAACAGAATACGAATATATGGTCTTCCTTACCAAACCTTTCCTTTCTGTGGTCATGGGGAAATACAGATAAACAGCGAGGAATCATCTTTAACAACCTAATGGTTGGCGTACAACGAATGGCAACATACAACCGGTCTCTCTCTGTATCACAGATCCCTGCTAATTTGGCGAACACAATATGTCTAAAGACCAATGGTCTCAACGAAACAGATCTGCAATCACCTACCGGCAATATGTATGATTTATGGGAGAATACTGAATTGGGTTGGTTGAGCATATTAGGATATAATGCCTATCTTATTGATCCGCAAACGGATAGCCAAAACCGGTGGGAACCAGCAATGGAACTAACGACAGGATCGCTGTATCTACAGGAAACAGGCACGATGAACCAGTATTCTCTTGATTGGGCAATGAACATCAATAACCAATTATACGTTGGCATAGGATTGAATGTCCCGACACTGTCGTACAGTAAAACTTCTAAACTTGTAGAGACCGGAATACGCACGAGTGTAGAATTGACCAATTATATGACCGCCTCTGGAACAGGATTCAATACTTCGGTAGGGTTGATATATCGTCCTTGTCAGTGGGTGCGTATGGGAGCGTCTTTCCAAACACCTACTCTTATGAGCATAAAAATCAACTCTCAAGGCAACATGCTATCAGATTCTTTATCTTCTGCTATCGAGACGCCATGGAACTATAGCCCCTCCACATCCTGGATACTGCCAATGCGTGTCAGCGCAGGTGTCGCACTCCAAGTAAAACAATACGGACTTCTATCACTACAATACAACTTCACGCACCAACCAAATAGCAAGAATGCAAGAAAAATGACTGACGTACACTCCTTCCGTATAGGTGCTGAAGCAAATATAGCAAAGGGATTATATATGAATGCCGGATATGTGTGGGAACCTTCTTTCAACAAACAAGACAACAAGCAGGAACTATCCAACAACGATGTACGGACAGATACTGACTCGCACTTTGTGTTATCCTCACAATATGCCTCGTTAGGAGTAGGCTATAGATGGGCAAGGATAGTCCTGAATGCTGCCTACCAATATAGATGGCAAAACCTAAACATATATGCTACAGAATTACAAGATACGCCTTCATATGTAACGGCACAAACACACAACATTGTCGTTACATTAGCATGGCGCTTTAATTGATACAGATATGAGTGTTGCACTGCTAAGAGACCGGAAAACTCAACAGATTAACAAAAATGAGGTACATACTATGCCAATGGCGTGCTAATACCCTCCGCCGTGATTGACGTGAAAACGTGATAGCGATGGGATAGTTAGATTACAAAGGAATAGCACACCTCAAATCCTATTATTTAGGAGTTTTCTCGAGTAAAAGCAATGCAACACTTTTTTTATGACAAGTAAATAACCTCAATCTATTATCAATATGGACATACGTTCTTATATCTCCTCTAACAGAACACGCTTTCAACAAGAATGGGCGAGCCTCATACGAATACCCAGTGTTAGTTGTCAACCTGAGCATAAACAGGATATGCAACGATGTGCTGAACGATGGCAAGAACTCTTATTGGCAGCAGGCGCACAAAAAGCCGAAGTGATGCCCTCTGAGGGAAACCCGTTTGTGTATGGCGAGTACAGACCAAACACAGCGAATGAGAACAATGATATCCCAACAGTATTGGTTTATGCACACTATGACGTCATGCCTGTAGAACCTTTAGAACAATGGAAATCCGATCCATGGGAACCTGACATACGGGAGGGACGCCTATATGCACGTGGGGCTGATGATGACAAAGGACAAGCGATGATACAGGTCAAGGCTTTTGAATACCTCGTCAAGGAAGGACTGATGCAGTGTAACGTGAAGTTTATATTTGAAGGGGAAGAAGAGATAGGAAGCCCCAGTCTGGAGAATTTCCTTCATAAAAACAAAGAACTACTACAATGCGATATTATTTTGGTAAGCGACACCTCAATGATAAGTAAAGACATCCCGTCTATTACCACAGGACTTCGTGGCTTGGCATACTGGCAGATAGAGGTAGATGGCCCGTGCCGGGACTTGCACAGTGGACACTTCGGCGGAGCCGTGAAGAATCCGATAAATGCGCTGACCGAGATGTTGTCACAAGTGGTGGATAAACATGGACGAATCACTATCCCAAACTTCTATGATGATGTTTTGCCCATACCGGAGACTGAACGTGAGATGATAAAGCAGATACCCTTCTCAGAAGAAAGTTACCGTAAAGCCATAGATGTAGATGCTACGTTCGGCGAAGAAGGCTACTCAACGCTGGAACGCAACTCTTGCCGCCCGTCATTTGACATATGCGGTATATGGGGAGGCTATACAGGCGAAGGTAGCAAGACTGTTCTACCATCCAAAGCCTTTGCTAAGGTAAGCTGCCGCTTGGTGGCTAATCAGGATCACGAACGCATCAGCCAAGACTTCATCGATTATATGCAACAGTTAGCCCCAACGGGTGTGCGTGTACACGTGACACCTATGCATGGTGGACAAGGCTATGTGTGCCCAATAGATATACCTGCATACAAAGCCGCAGAGCATGGGTTCACGGTAGCCTTCGGCAAGAGACCGTTAGCGGCAAGGCGAGGAGGAAGTATCCCTATCATATCGTCCTTCGAGAATATACTGGGAGTAAAGACTATACTTGTGGGATTTGGACTCGAACAGAACGCTATACACTCGCCTAACGAGTCTATGGACTTGGAAGTGTGGGAGAATGGTATAGTCGCTGTTACTGAATTCTATAAAGCTTATACTGGTAAGTAACTATGCGTATCATCATTATAGGGAAGGGTAATGTTGCTACTAACCTTGAGTATGCCTTTTCGCACAAAGGGGTGGAGTGTATGATGGTTAGCAGTCGGGAAGGACTTGAGATGATACCACAGAATGCAGATGTATATATCTATTCTGTCCGTGACGAAGCCTTAGCAGAAGTGGTAAGCAAGGTACATGTGCCACAGCGTGCATTGCACCTACATACGTCTGGAACAATGCCATTGACTGTCTTTGGCGAAGATAAACCTCATGCAGGAATATTCTACCCGTTCCAGACATTCAGTAAGACACGTATCATAGAAGATTTCTCCACTGTGCCCGTATTCTTCGAGGCACGAGGTATAGATGACGTGAGTGCAGTCTATGCATTAGCGTTAACGATCACATCGCATGTCTATGAAGTAAGCCAAGCAGAACGAGAACGGCTACACCTCGCTGGAGTGTTTGCCTCCAATTTTACCAACCTGATGTATAGAATGGCTGCGGATGTCATAAAAAGTACACATATACCATTCTCCGCTCTACTGCCATTGATTGATGAAACAGCAGCGAAAGTACACACACTCTCTCCGCATGATGCACAGACAGGCCCCGCACGCAGAGGAGACGAAAATGTAATGCAACACCACATGTCTATCCTCCCAACCTTAGAGGAGAAGACAATATACCAACTGCTGTCTGCTACCATCCGCCAAGACTACCAACAACAAGAATAGAGACTCTTCATCACTCCTCACTCCGAACCCCCTAACTCTTAATCAGTGGGTCGAGGGTTCGAGTCCCTCGGGGGACACAAAAGTTAAACACAACAAAATCAATAAGTTACAAATCGTAACTTGTTGATTTTTTGTATATATACAAGTTACTTCCCAAAAACTCTGCCTCACGCTAATAGGCTGAAATACAACTTACTACCTTATTACTATCCATTTGCCAACTTTGACGGTAGAAAAAATGGAGTGCAAAAAGAGTGTAACAATAAACTATTAGTATTATGGCAAAAGTAACTATCGTTCTCGACAAGAGAACCGCAGACAAACAAGGTCTGTACCCAATCAAACTGCGCATAAGTGCGCAACGGTCTAACACCTCTGTCAATACGGGCGTCTTTATCCGGGAGGACGCTTTCATAGGAGAGCCGGAGCATACCATTGCAAACGTCTATCCGCATGCAAAGCAAATCAACCAAAACCTGTACGCCTTATATTTCCGCTACGTCAGTGCCATAGTGGACTTGGAACGCAGCGGCAGGCTCTCTGCGATGAGTGCTGCCGACATACGAAAGTATGTTACCGGCACGGACATCAAAGCCGAAGAAAAAAAAGTGGAGCGGGTGTTTACGTCCTGCATGCTTGACTACCGCAATCAGTGCCGCACCGACAGGACAAAGCAGAGTTTTGACTACTCCATGAAGATGATTACACGATTCCGTGGAACAGAGAAACTGCGATTCGAGGATATAAACTACCAATTCCTTACCGAGTTCGACCGATGGATGGAGAACAACGGCATAGGCGTATCAACACGGGGCATTGTGTTCCGCAATATGCGGACGGTATATAACTACGCTATCAACAACGATTGGGTGGAGATGAAACTCTATCCGTTCCGCAAATTCAAGATTAAGCAGAGCCACAAAGAAAAAGTCTATCTGAGCGAAGAAAAAATGCACGCCCTACTCTCGCTTGACTTATCACACGAGCAAGGCAACGGACTGGAGTTGGCACGGGATTTCTTTCTGCTGTCGTTTATGCTGTGCGGTATCAACCCCATTGACCTATACAACCTGCCCGCCGAAGAAGAACAAATCAGTTTCGTGCGGCAAAAGATTAAGTTCCACGAGCCGCAACCCATTCATATCCGATTGCAGCCCGAAGCAAAGTACCTCATCAGTCAACACAAAGGAACGCAGCACCTGATTAACCTCGCAGAGAAATACCTATCCTTTGAAAGTTGCTATCACTTTATGAAACATCGGCTCAAGAAATTAGGAGCGATGATTGGCTGCCCCGACATTACTTTCTATTGGGCACGGTACACTTGGGCTACCTACGCAAGCAAGATAGATATATCGGACAGCACTATCAGCAAAGCACTCGGACATGCCGACTCGACACTCGCGGAGAAAAAGTATATCTCGTTCGATTGGGAAAAGGTGGATAAGGCAAACAGGCGAGTGCTGGACTATGCGTTCTACAATGAGGTGTAGATACTGCCTGCGGCAGAGCCAAGTGTACGGCTATCGTTGCAGCCATCATCACCGCTATTGTGTTGCAGAGCATATTGCGTATGTCGGCAAAAAGGAGTAATTTTGCAGTGTTATTGCTTTCGTGGCTGTTAGCGTATGCGTGATATACCTCTCTTTGGTCGGTGCAAACAGCCACAATAGGCACTGACCATTGGGAGGTCTTTTATTTGTAACTATGGAAACAAGTATTCAAAAACAGGAACAAAACTTTGTCTTTTACGAGGGCAACGATGGAAAGGTTAAGGTTGCCGTATTAGTGGATAATGTCAACGATACTATTTGGATGACGCAAAAAGCAATGGGCGAGTTGTTTGGATGTACTTCGGATAATATAGGTGTGCATCTCAAAAACATATTCAACACGGGAGAATTGCAGGAAAATTCAGTTACCGAGAAAATTTCGGCAACTGCCGCAGATGGCAAGAACTACTTGACTAACTTCTACAACCTCGATGCTATTATAGCCGTTGGCTATCGTGTCAATTCAAAACAAGCAACACAGTTCCGAATTTGGGCAACTGCTGTTCTCAAAGAGTATATCATTAAAGGATTTGCTTTGGATGATGAACGACTGAAAAATCCCAATGGACTTGCTGACCATTTCGATGAGTTACTGCAACGCATTAAAGACATCCGTGCATCCGAACTGCGTTTCTATCAAAAACTACGGCAGTTGTTTGCTTTGAGTAGTACTGATTATGACAAAAGCAACGATGACACAAATACTTTCTTTGCGGAAATACAGAATAAACTACTCTATGCAGTAACCGGTATGACTGCTGCAGAATTGGTTGTGGCGCGTGCCAATGCAAATGACCCAAATATGGGACTTACAAGTTGGAAAGGTTGCCGAGTTCGCAAGGAGGATATTTATATTGCAAAAAATTATCTGACAAAAGACGAGTTAGAGCAATTAAATAGTTTTGTCGTTTTGTTTTTAGATTCAGCAGAACTGCGAGTAAAAGACAAGAAAGAATTAACTCTCGATTTTTGGCGTGATTTCACAAAGAAATTATTGGAGTTCCACGAAAAAGAGGTCTTGTCTAATACAGGGAAAATCTCTAACGATAGTATGAAAAAGATTGTATCAAAAGTATACGCTACTTTTGATAAACAGCGCAAACACATAGAGGCAGTGGAAGCAGATAGGTTCGAAGAACAAGAACTCAAGGCATTAGAGAAAAAGATAAAAAGAAATTCTAATTAAGGCGTTTTTCACCACAATATCCAAGCGACTGCCCCCATTAAGGCGGTCGCTTAGTTTCTTTATGTTCGTAGATACTCATCGACTTCTTTTCTAAACTCCTCTACCGTTCGGCACACAACGACCTTATTGCCGTAT
>CAVKDW010000067.1:0-9164 GCA_963655075.1 Muribaculaceae bacterium
AAGAACATCTACAAAAATGGGACTGATTAAAGAACTACAAGAGGTGTGGCGTATCCAGTTAGACAAAAAACGCCAACAGAAAGAGAAATACCGCATCGAGTATGCGTTCACCTGCGGAGGCACCAAGTACTACCGCTTTGCCGACATCACCAACCTGCCATACGAACGTGGCTTACAAGCGATGTATATCTACAACCAAGTGGAGATGCGATGCTCACGAGACTTCTTATTGCGCTACACAAAGGCAATTGATATGATACTACACGACAAAGAGATAGACATATTCGCAATAAACAAAGCCAACGAGATACTCAAGCAACGCCTCTATATGCCGTGCGATGTTGAATTATTATACAAACTCGCATCTGTTGCTTTCTTTGATAAGACAGAGAACCCAGCTGTGTACGAGGAGGCTTACGCTGAGAAGAAGATAGCTAAATGGCGGAAAGACAAAGGGGTGGCAGATTTTTTTTCTCAGAAGCCTTTGAGGGAATTAATGCCGTTCTTACAGAATGTCGGGGTAGATTTAAGCATATATTCCAAACTCAACGAGGAACTCAACAGGACACATTCCGAGTTAGTCCGTATGCTCAGCTCAATAAAAGAGCAGACCAATACGAACAATGGAAAGACATCGTAGCAAAAGATAGCAGGCAGAATTTGAAAGACCTCACACTATTAGAGTTTCTGTATAGGCTTGATGCGGAAATCGAAAAGATAGAGGCACAGAACAAAGCGATTAAAGAACAGCAAGCAAAACTAAAAGCACCCAAACATGGACGATAACAATATCATAATCCGAATAACGACCGAGGCTGACCTCTCGGATGCACAGACGCAGATAGGTGCACTCACAGACCGCAACAAGGAACTGACAGCACAACTAAAACGGTTACAGGAGCAGGAGAAAGCGGATGCACAGACTATCAAAGCTACGGTAAGTGAAAGAGAAAGGTTAAGTGCTAAACTGGCAGAGAATGCCGAATACTACAAGAGAGAGCGTGGTTACATAGAAAATGATATAGCAGCAGGGAAGCAGAATATAAAGATGCTGCAACAGTCTGTAAACCAGTATAACGCTCTTTCGGGGGCAGGTGCAAGGACACGAACGCAACTGATGGCACTTCGTGAGGAGTTAATCCGTATGGCGGAGGCAGGTGACACAACTTCCGAGCGGTTTATCCAACTCGCAGACGAGGCGTCTGCCCTCTCCGATACAATAGGGGACGCACAGAGTGTTATATCCTTGTTAGCATCCGACACAAAGAATCTCGATGCAGCCATGCAGGTAGGCGGTGGACTGGTAGGTACTTTCAACGCAGCGACAGCGGCAATGGCACTACTCGGAGGGGAGAGTGAGGAATTACAACAGGCGTTCTTGAAAGTGCAGGCGGCAATAGCACTACTCAATGGCGTGCAACAGGTGATGAACGTGTTAGATAAACGTAGTGCAGCCAATGTGGTGATACGCACTGCTGCCATTAAATTATTGAACAAAGTAAAGGGGAAGCAGGTGGCAACCGAGGCAGCAAGTGCTGCAACCACCACGACTGATACGGCTGCGCAAAAGACCAATACCGTAGCCGTGAAAGCGAACACTGTTGCTATAAAGGCAAAGGATGTCGCTATGAAAATCCTAAACAAGACCATGCTTGCCAATCCGGTGATGTGGTTGATTGCAGGATTAGCTGCGCTTGCAGCAGGTATTACGTTATATGCCAGTAAAGTAAAAAAAGCAAAGGACGAAACAGAGGGATGGAATAAGGCAATGAAAGGCTTGGAATATAGCCAAAAGACCAACAACAAGCTAACCGAATACGATGCAAAATTAGCAGAAGCGCAAGGTAAGTCGTGGGATGAGGTATGGCAGATACGAAAGGATGGCGCACAGCAATATCTCGATGAGGTCACAATGCTAAAGAACAAGATAGATAAAAAATGGGATGAAACGCATATCGGTATTGGAAAATGGACGGAAGAGGACGAGAGAAACATGGATGAGATATATGCTAAATACGAAGAGGCATTGGAATATATAATAGACCTCCAATTCTCGTATAACATTAAGAAAGCAGCCGACCAGACGGCATACAACAATAAGCGTAAAGAGTTAGAGGCGCAAGCAGTTAAGGACTCAAAGGCTGCGGCAGAGCAAGCCGACAAGAATGCAGTGGAGATGTGGGAGAAAGAACTCAAAAGACAAGATGAGAAACTAAAGGCAAAAGAGGAACTTATAGCAGAGAGGAAAAGGTTATCCAGTTTAGAGATAGAGTCGGATAAAGAGGATGACGATGTGGCAAGTTATCAGTCTGTTATAGACTACAATACCAAACGCATGCAGTTAGATGGTGCAACAGAGGACCAGATATACCAATACCGCTATGAGAAAGAGATGGCATACTGGCAGATGAAGTTGCAACAAGCTGAGTTTGGTTCGCAGGAGTATATGGATATACAGAATAAGATAGCGGACATGGAAATAAATAATAATAACCATGTGATGAACACCATGCAGGATAAGCAGGCAACTGCGATAGAGATAGCCACGAATGTGTTGCAGACACTGGGGAGTATGGCTACTGAGATATTCAGTGCTATATCAGACAACATACAGGCTCAGATAGACGCACTGGATGATATGTACACTACTGATGCAGAGGAAGCAAAACAAGACGCAAATAAGAAGTATTTAAGCGAAAAAGAGTTAGAGGAGAAAAAAGCAAAACTCAAACTACGCCAACAGAAATTGGATAAGGCGAATGCTATATTCCAAATCGGACTGAGCACTGCTATGGCTATTATGAGTATCTGGGCGCAAGTACCAAAGGTCGATTTCGGTGCGACGACCATAGCATTGACAGCAGCGGCTGCTGCGCTTGGCGCGACACAACTGGCTATCGCTGCTGCAAAACCACTGTCGCAGTACGAGAAAGGACGTAAGGGTGGAGCAGGGGAGTACGCACTTGTGGGCGAGAAAGGACCGGAGTTGATGTATGTGCCACATGGTGCAAGTATCATACCCAACAACAAGATAAACGATACCTCCGCTTGGGGTGCGTATGGTGTTCCACAGATACCTATTCCTGCGAGTGCCAACATCAACAATGAGACAATCACACAAGCGGTGGCAGCGTCCCAATGGACTATTGACTACACCCGGCTCGGAGAGGCAGTAGCAAAGGCTCTGCCGAAACAGAGGGCGGTGAACGTTAGTATTGACCGCTCGGGTATCAGCGTTCAGAATGGAAGCGATAAACGGACATACCTCAACACTAAATATCAAGGAGCATGGTAATACGGCATTACATAAACGATACGGAGATAAGTGAACCGATAGGGTTTGATAACTTCAAGATGACCATGAAACGTGGGGACTACCATGGCATGAGTGTAGAGGTTAGCGAGATGACGTTGGAGTTCTACGGTACAGCCGCTGATATGATAAAGGCAGCCTACCAAACCGACCTCGACACGGAACTGACCTATAAGATAACAATGGACAATGATGTGATGTTTACAGGTGTGATAGACCTCACAACGTATGAGGAGCAATACAGCGAGTATTACTCCGTATCCTGCAAAGTAGGTGAGGTGGGAGTAAAGACCATGTTCAACAACCGTTCAGAAACAGAGATAGACCTCAATGGCACAAAGACGGTGGATGGCTTGGCACTCGCGCACACATACAAATGGAACAAGTTATCGATACCGTATAAGACAATCAAATACACGGACTATGCGTATCAAAAGACCACAACCACGTACAGAGAAGAACCCGGAACGGGCAATAAGTTAGAACTCCCCGACGACTTCCGGTATGCAGCACTCAACCTTGCACTCGACACATTGCAAAAGAGCGAGTATGGCACATTCGAGCCGTTGATGCATATAGCAGATACCACAGAGGAGGGTGGAGCAAACCTCACGGGGTATTTCGACCCATTCTTTAAGTCCACAGAGGGAAGTGATGATGATGAAAGTCCTGTAATAATAGACGCACTAATAGAGGGGACAATAGCCTTCGATGCTCCACTATTTACTAATACTGGTGGCACGTCGAGTATCACTATATCGCCACTAATATGCTACAATGGAGCAACCTTTGTGTTCTCAAGCGAACAGTTAGTGTTTAACAATAGCAACTATGCAACAGAGCAATCGTTTACTATCCGCCTACAAGACACAAAGACTTATGGCTATTTAGGTACGCTTTATCTTGGTTTGACGTTCGATAATGGCAATAAGAGCGGAGGCAAATATGTAAACGACCCTGCAAAGTTCCACATCACAATCAAGAACACCTCGTATGTCAGTATCGTGTTACATTCACAATTCAAAGATAAAGTGAGTGCCGACACTATGTTTGTGCATGAAGCGTTAAATAAGGTGTCTGAGGCTATCAGTGAAAATGCACTGACTGTGCAGTCTTCCCTGTATAACCGCTATGACAGCATCGTAAACCCACGTACAGGCTCTGGAAACCGCTCTACCTATTCCGCTTATTTCGGCAATGGTGCACTCCGAGTCATCACCAACGGCTACAAGATACGCGGGCTATATACGGACGGAGATACGGTGCGCAATATGTCACTATCCTTTAAGGATATTATAGAGGCTTTGAACGCTATTGACTGTATCGGTTGGGGGTTTGTAGAAGAAAGCGGACAGACATACGTGCGTGTAGAACGCTGGGACTGGTTCTACAAGACAGGCGAGCCGATATTGAGTATCACTAACCCAAAGGAACTCAGACGCACAGTGGACAGTACACTGATAAAGTCGGCAATAACCATCGGTTATAAGAAATATACAGATAATGGTGATATAGCCAGCATAGACAATATCATGTCGGAGCGGACGTTCACCACCACCACAAAGGCTATCTCTAATACGGATAGCCACTTGTGCGCCTTTATTGCTGATAACTACGCAATAGAACTTACGCGCAGGGCAGCGGTGACGGAGAGTGCAGAGAATGAGTATAAATACGATGAAAACATATTTATCTTTTCGGTAGAGAGACGAAAACTGGGCATCTTTTATATATACGGAATACCGAATGATATAGACACAGCAGATAGCAGTATATTCGTACCGTCCGAGATGTACAATGCCAAACTGTCACCAGCACGAATGGCGTATAACTGGATAAGTTACCTATTCAGTGTGGCGGGCTTGCAGCCGTATAAATGTACCTCGGGAAAGGTAAATTATATGGCGCATATAACTACTAAGGTGGATGATAGCGAAAGAACGATGAATGCTCCCGACCCTGTCAATGATATACCGACTTATACTGTGCTTGCTCCGGACGGAAGCACAATAGCGAGCGGAGTATCTCAAAATGCAGAGAACTACATACTACGGGAACGCTACTATAAGACCTATCAAGTACAGGCACCTAAGCCAATGAAAGGGATAGAGAGCGATGAAGATTTGATTATCCCTCGTGTATTCAAGGCTGAGACGTTGCAGTTCACCTATCCTATATCGTTGGATGAGTACAAGAAAATCAAAGCCAACCCTTACGGACTGATAGAGGTCGATGGTATTCTCGGCTGGATAAAGGAGTTTACCTACTCGTTCAGTGATGGCGAGGCAACATTCAAATTAATACCAAAAGCAGACTAATATGATAGAACAACAATTTATTCAATTCTCAGGTGCGATAAAAGCCACCCATGACATCGCACTCCCTATCTGCGATGACGGTATGGAGTTCTTCTTACAATGCAATGGAGTGGTCGTAGACATCGTGAACACCAATTGTGACGTGATAGAAACGGACTATCCACTCACTAAAACAATCAAAAGAATAAATGGTGTGGATTATACACATTTCCAATTCTCTGCACCAAAGGACTACATTGCACCAATGGAAGCATTCCGACTGCGGACGTCCCAACTAAACAAGGTAGGCGAATACGACCCAGATTACAATGTCGCACAAGATGATACGTATCGGAACTACAAGATTTTCAACAACGCTATGCAAGCGGGTACGTATAGGATGCAGATAAACTCTCTCACTATCAAAGAATATCAAAACGGAGCAGAATATATCCCGCCTATTGTCTACATGTTCGATATAGTGGCAGGGGATAACACGATATACAAATCAGGTAACATAACAGGTGGGGTAGCAGAGGATGTAGATATAGAGTTTACCCTCACTGAGTCAACCTTAGTAGATGTTATTATTACTAAGATACAGCCATACCAAGGATGGGATACGATGAGTGCCACGGGTACAATAACGGTATCTAAATATACATACCAGTATAGCAATCTCCTGCGCTATGTCCCCAATGAGGATGGCTATCTATCCTCACTCCAGTACTACTGCAATGAGCCAGAGTTCGGCTTCCCGTTCTTTAGTGTGGAAAAGAAAAAATACTCAGCTAAAGTCTCACTCCCGATACTACTCAATGCAGCGCAGTACACACAGACGGATAAGATATATGAGACCCGCACTGGCGAACAGATAGTCTTGTACGCCACTATCCAGAAAGAATATGCTGGAGAGACAGACTATATCCCTGAAGCGTGGCATGAGAAGATAGTGACCGCCCTTTCCTGCGACGAGGTGTATATCAACGATGAGCGAGTTACCAAGTCGGATAGTTACGAGATAGACCATGATAACTACACATTCTCCGACTGCGGCATACGCCTCACAAGAGCCACTTTCAAGGTCAAGACAAATGTAGTCAAACGAAACTCTAACTACTAAAAATACACTTATATGCAAACAACAGAACAGACCATTCTTACTCCTACCAATGTCAAACAACTGACCATCGGTAATTATGCGAACCGGACTCTATGTACCGGACTTGCGAATAAACTCAAGACACATGCTTATGGGCTTTTGCCACACGACCTTATAGATGAACGCAGACCATCAGAGCCGGAGGAGATAAAAGCATATAGGGCAAAAATATATGTGCCTATAACAAAGAAAAGTTTATCCAAAGTTATCTCATCACTTGAAAAAATCAGACGTTCGCAAGACTGGTCTATACAATATAATGCTGAAGCAGTACCAAAGGTTATCACTGAACAGGAGACGTTGGAACGTTACTGCGAAGAGGATTACCCTATATTCCGCTCTATAACCAACTGGGCATTCTCGGAATTACTACGTAAGTATCTACTTGATGCTAATGGTATCATAGCAATAATACCTATGGAGATGCCGGAGAGCAACGCAGAGTATATACGCCCTGTTGCACAGTTTTTTGACAGCGACCAGATAGTGGATTATGCAGAGGGACAATATGTGGTTCTTAGAAGTCGTGACACATCTACATATAAAAACGCAAGCGGGCGAATTATCAATACCAACGGTGCTATATTTTATATCCTCACACCCACACAGATTGCACGTTATGAACAGATAAATAACAAGGGAGACCTACAAGCCGTACAGATATACGACCATAACATCGGATACTTACCCGCTTTCAAAGCAGGTGGCATCTTCAATGCACGTGTCAATAATGAAACAATCTTTGAGAGTCGCCTCGCAGGGATGGTTCCATCCCTCGATGAGGCTGCACGTGAGTACTCTGATTTGCAAGCTGAGATAGTTCAGCATATCCACTCGGAAAAATATGCTTACACCAACACAGAGTGTCCGGAGTGCCATGGTATCGGTAAGATAAAGGATAAAGACGGCAAAGACAAGACCTGTCCACGCTGTGGCGGACACGGCTCTGTGCTTAATGTCAGCCCGTATGGTGTGCACCTTATTGATGCAGCCAAAGCAGGCGAGCAGAACCTACCTGCGCCGCCTATCGGCTATATTCAGAAATCCGCAGACATAGCACGCCTGCAAGACGAACGAGTACGACAACACATCTATGACGCACTCTCCGCCATCAACATGGAGTTCCTTGCAGAGACGCCACTATCTCAATCAGGCGTGGCAAAGGCTTTTGACCGTGACGAACTAAATAACTTTGTCAATGCTGTCGCAGAAGACTTGGTGCGTATTCTTGATAGTGTCTATGCACTTATCTGCGAGTACAGATACTTGCATATAGTACCCAATACAGAACAACGCCGTGCCATGCTTCCAGCAATCAATGTACCCACCAAGTACGATATACTCAACACATCTAATCTCATGGCAGAACTTACTGCTGCCCGCAGTGCTAACATCAACCCCGTAGTGCTTAAAGAGTTGGAGATTGACTATGCCAAGAAACAGTTCTGCACAGACCCCGATGTAGCACGTATGACAGAATGTACTTTTGACCTCGACCCGCTCTTCGGTATCAAAGAAGAGGAAAAGATGACCATGCTCGCCAATGGTGGTATCACTGAGCAGGACTATATCATTTCCTGCAATATACAATCTTTTGTGCGTCGTGCTATCAATAGCGACAAGCTTTTCTATTCCAAGTCCTACGAGCAGAAGATGCAGACCATGCGTAAGTATGCCGATGAGATTGCCCGTGCCAATGCACCCAAAGAGCAGGTGCAGGCATTCGGTATGCCTATCGAAGAATAACCCCGCAATCCTATGGCAAAATCCACCTTACGAGAAATTATTCGCACCTCCGACCATGCGAGTGTCGCTTTTGGGAAAGCAGTAGCCAATTCCGAGAAGAAGATGTTTGACGAGGTACTGCTGCTTATCAAAGACCTCGAAACCAATCCGAGTGGCACTATCAAGACCTCCATCGCTAATCTCAAACGCGTGCAAGCCATTCGCACACGCCTCTCGAAGATTGCCAACAACAAAGACTATCTCCGTGCCGTCAGTGAGTTAGAGCGAGCGTTCGATACCATCTACAACCAGCAGGTGTCTTACTATGCCGTCAAAAACCAATCCACCATTTCCGAGCAGAAACACGCTCTCGTTAAGACTATAGCACGTGAGAACACTATCTCTGCCCTCACGGGTGATGGATTAGCAGCCAATGTAACCGCGCAACTCGACAAGATGTTGCTGTCAGCCGTCACCACGGGTGCCAAATTCTCAGACCTGCAAAAGGACTTAGCCCGCTATCTCACCACCGACGAGGGCGGACAAGGAGCACTCAGCCGATATGCCAACACGTATGCTGTGACTGCCATCTCACAGTATGCAGGACAGCATAACAAACTCTTCACCGACGACCTCGGTACAGATTGGTTCGAGTATGTAGGTAGTA
>CAVKDW010000068.1:0-9135 GCA_963655075.1 Muribaculaceae bacterium
GATTATCTATATCTTCGCGAAATTGATTCTCGCCTATTCCATCAAGAATAAGAGACAATTGATCATAATTCTCTTGTGCACTTTCATCTACTCCATTTAGTAAAGCATGCCATCTTTCATAAGGGACAACGCCATCCGTGCCTAATAAGAAATCATTGACTTCATCATTGGTGCATATTTCAGCAAATTGTCTCACTAATTCATCTTGCTCTCCAAAACTTAATGGGAAATTAGAAGACATCTGCTGAACGATATGTTTCCTAACATTCTGATTCCCTTTGTTTTCTATATCTTTTTGAGAACAAGAAAAACATAGAATACTGACAAATAACAAAAAAACGATTTTTTTCATATTATTACAATACATAAAATTACTTACTTTACTTTGTGATTGGATATACAAACTGCCATACTATTGACAATCCACTATATTGCGGGTTCTCTACATAGGTACTATCTGTTTGCTCCCATATCACATCTTCTATTGGATTTTGTTGATACAGAGTATCACCGATAATACTTCGTATTGTCAACGTTTCCAAATAAGCAGATGGCAATGAAATCGGAGTTTCATTATAGTTGGGATAGTACATATAAATGGTTTGTTTCTTGTTTGGAGACACCTTAACTATAGTATCCATAGATTTGTTGTATGGTATTAAGTAGTTAATGTGTGCTACAATAGTATCCTCACTTTGATTACAGAGTTTGTACGTATAATGATGCGGATACTCATACTCTCCCGTAACCTTGCATGAGGATAATGCCATTATTCCCACAAATAGAGATATAAAAATATACGTTTTATCCATAGTATTACAGCATTATTAGTGATACAATAATTTTATGTTTTGAATATCATTGCGAATGTCACAACACCGGCAATAATTGCATTCCAATGCAGCACACTTACTATTCTACCTTTGTACTCCATCACAAATATCTTCTTATTTGCTTACTCGTTTCATACGTCGTTTGATATTCATTTGTACGATGCACCAGTCGATGAGTGGAGCAAATGCGTTCATCAGCAGGATGGCAAGCATCATACCCTCGGGGTATCCAGGGTTGAGTACACGGATAACTACCGCCATAAAACCGATGAGGAAGCCATAAATCCACTTACCGCACTCGGTACGAGCCGAAGTAACGGGGTCTGTAGCCATGAACACAGCACCGAAAGCGAAGCCGCCGGTTACGAGATGTGTGTACCATGGGAAATGCGCTGCAGCCGTGTCCAGACCGCAGACATTGAATAACCATGCGGTCAGTCCGCCGCCCACGAAGATACTGAGCATCGTTTTCCACGATGCTACACCCGTTGAGAGCAGGAGTAGTGCACCGAGCAGGATAGCCCAGCAGCATGTTTCGCCCACCGAGCCCGGTATCAGTCCGTTGAATGCTGTCCAGAAGTCTATTGGTACAAGATTTGTTTCGGTTGCCGTTGCTAATTGTGTGAGCGGTGTTGCTCCAGAGAAGCCATCTATGATAGTTTTTCCGCTATCCCATCCCCATGTGCCATCGGTGCGGACAAAAGCCTTGTCACCGGTCATGTGTGTTGGATAGGCGAAGAACAAGAAGGCTCGGGCAATCAGTGCCACGTTGAAGATATTATATCCCGTGCCGCCGAATATCTCTTTTGCGAATATGACAGCGAAAGCAGTGGCGATGGCTACCATCCAGAGTGGGGTGTTGATTGGCAACACGAGTGGAAGGATGATACCCGTCACCAGGAAGCCCTCCTGTATCTCTTCATGTTTCCATTGTGCCACCGTGAACTCGATGCCGAGTCCCACTGCGTATGTCACGATGATGTATGGCAATACGGCAAGTAGTCCGAAGCCAAAGGCTTTCCACCACAGGGCGCAGGTCATGGCACCGCGAACGAGTTCTCCTGTCGCCAACAGGTGTTGGTAGCCCACATTGAACATACCAAACAACATAGCCGGCATGAGTGCTAACACTACAATAATCATTGTGCGTTTGGAGTCACGTCCATCGTGTATTTGTGTTCCTATGCGCTTTGATGTGCTGTTTGGTGTAAAGAGGAACGTATCAAATCCGTCAAACAGCGAGTGCAGAGCGTGCAGTTTACCTCCTTCCGAGAATGTCGGACGGAGTTTTTCCATCATGTTATATAGTCCCTTAAACATCACTCAATCTCCTTTTTTAAGTTATCCAATGCTGTTCTCACTATCGCTTGCAGGGGCATCTTGCTGGTGCAGACGTACTCGCAGAGAGCGAAGTCTTCGGGTGCCACTTCATAAGCCCCCAGTGCCTCCATATTGTCGATGTTGCCTGCAATCATAGCCTTGATGAGGTATTCCGGGTAGATATCCATAGGGAACACCTTATCATATTCGCCACTGACGATGATAGCGCGTCTGCCACCTTTCAGTCGGGCATCCCACTGGTAGTGTTTCTTGCCGAAGAGCCAATGTGTGAGTTTGCAGTCGAAGAATTTTGCCGGGTCGGTGTTCCCTGTTTGGAAGTTATTGAAACGCGGCATAATCCATCCCATGAACTCATGGTTTTCGGTGCCTTCGTCGAGTACGGTGTATTGGTTGTCGTAGATGCTAATCATCTCATCGAGATTGACTTGGTGTCCGCTGAGTACGTTACCAGCCACGTAACGACATGGCAGTTCTTTGTGGACGTTGCAACCAATCACGCTTGCTACCGGCATACCGGGTAGTACGTTGTAGTACTGTGCGCCATAGGCGAGGGGTCCGGTGAGTGCCACTTTCTTTTGCATGTCAACGATACCCTTGGTGAGCAGTCGTCCGATAAGACTAAGGTCCTGGATGTTTATTGTCCAAACGGTCTCGCCTTTATTGACGGGAGCGATGTGGTTGATTTGTACGCCGACATTCCCTGCAGGGTGCGGTCCATAGACCTCATAGAGCGTGCAGTCTTTCAACTCATGGAACTCGATAGCCTTAGCACCGCCTTTCAGTCCGACATAGACCGGAGCGATGGTGCTCAAGGCAGTGACGGCTGCTTGCAGTTGTGCCAAATGTCCTTTGAGGAGCCACTCGTAATCCGGTGCTACGGGTGCGCTGTCGAAGGTAGAGATGAAGATGGCTTTAGGCTGTTTGGTCGGCATGGCGATGCAGTCGTAGGGTCGCTGTTTGATAAGACACCAGAGACCTGACTGCAGGAGCAATGACTTCACGTCTTTGTTCACATCGAACACCTCATACTCAATGCTGGCATCGGCCTGGATGTCTATCGACAGCACTTTACGGCGGTCACCGCGCACGATGGCGAGAATCTTTCCGCTGACAGGTGATGTGAATAGCATCTGCTCAAATGCCTTGTCGTGGAACAGGGGTGATCCTGCCTTCACGCTGTCGCCTTCGTGCACCAGCAGTTTCGGGGTGACACCGGCGAAATGGTCAGGAACGATGTGAAAGACAGCGGGGCGGTTGACGCTACCAAGCGTCTTGGCTGCCGGTCCCTCAAAAGGGATGTCCAAACCACGTTTCAGTTTGATTTGTTGCATGATGTTTGTTTATTATTGAATATTCTATTTCTCTTCTTTTTCCAATGTATGCGCCATATAACACAAAAAACCGCGCAAAATTACTTTTTTTTCCACATATATACAAATTTATTTTGTATGATTTATCTGTTAGGCCGCTGACGCTGTCAGATGCCGGACTGCGCTACGTGTTGTCAGAGTGGTGCGTTTCAAAGAAACCCGCAGGACGCGTCGTCTCCATGAGTACACAGGCGCAGTTGTCGTACACTGCACGTCGAGATATTGCAATTTGAAAATTTACCTGTTACTTATCGGCGTCACCTCCAAGTCGTGACGCCTCTTCGAGGTTGCCTACTTTGCGTTGCTTGGTGTGCTGTTGGTTACCAAATGCCCAATTGAGGCTCAGCACCACATTCTGCACACGATAATTATACTCTACCGAGCTGCTACTTCCCTCGGGCAACCCCAGATACTCGTACTCATCCTGCATTGAACGGAGTAAGTCGTTGACATTGAGCGTCAGTGTCAGTCCCTTTTCGCGCCATTGTTTGCGTACCGAACATCCCGTATAGAGTGAAGAGGAATAGCGCACATAGCCGTTGGTTGCAGGCGTATCGTAATTGCCATAGAGTGACAGTGTCCAATCTTTCGGCAGATATGACGTCAGTTCGGCATAGACGCTACCGAAGTGGCAGCGGTCCACGAATGAGTTGTCCGTCGCACGGTGGATATAGTAACGATAGTCGCCCTCGAGCGACAGTGCCAGCCATGCTCCTTGCAGAGTGCGCTTGCCGTCCTCGTCCGTTGTGAATTTCGGGACAACAGGCAGTTCGGTAAGCGACAGACTAACTCCATGCGTAGTACTTGCCCCTATGTTATCCAGATAGGTACGCCCGTCGCCATTGGGCAGCACCTCTGTCCGCGAGGTAATCATATCTGTACTATGCGAGAAATAGCCTGTCAGCGAGACATACTGCGAGTAGGCAACGTTGAGTTCCACGTTGTGGGAGAACTCCGGGGTCAGTTGCGGGTTTCCCTCTGTATAGTGGTGCGCATCATGATAGCGGCGTACAGGATTGAGGGAATAGTAATCCGGACGACGAATACGACGGGTATAGGAAGCACTCATCGACCAGTCCTCATTCGGATTATAGCCCACAAACGCGGTGGGGAACAGGTTAAAATAGTTGCGTATCGTGGTGGTATCCGCCGATATCCAATCGCCTTCCGAGTGGGTGAACTCACCCCGCAACCCCAACTTGGCGTTGAAGTGCGTACCGAACTGCTTTGCCACCGAGAGATAGAGTGCCGCTATATGCTCCGCATAGTTGTAGTCGGAGTACACCGTAGGTATCGCCAACGCATTGAGCGTGCTGTCTGTCGCCATGGTGTTGGCGGCAGTGGCTAATGCCCATTTCGCTCCCGCCTCTATCATACCTGTCTTCCAGAAGCGGGTCTGGAAATCGAGTTTCGCCGAATAGATATTTGTCACACTGCGGGTATTTATATCCAATCCCATCGTCTGTATCGAATCGGGAACAAGCGGGTAGGTCGTTTGCGTACGCTGGTCGCCACGATTTCTCAGATCCTGATAGTTATAGTCGAGGTTGACCGTCAGTTCCTGCTCCAACGAGTCGTTGAATACATGGGTGAAGTTCAGGTTGCCTGTGTATTGCTGTGAATATACTTTTCGGTCAGACTGCGTGGCTGAACGCTCCACCTCCACACTATCTATCTTGCTGTATCCGTATCCCCAACCCTCAGGAACAGATCGGCGGAACACCATAAACGGTGCCTGGACAATAAAGCCCAGTGTGTTCTTCTTGTCAATATACCAGTCGTTACTGAGTTTCGCCATGTAATACTGGAAGCGCCCGTCATAGTCGGAGTGGTCAAAGCGTTCTGTCTGCTGTCCGAGCGAGTCGGTATAGATAGTGCGCTGTTCATTCGTCTGCGCTTGGTCGGCATAGTACTGCGTCAAGGAGAAAGCGGTATAGGTCTTTTCGGTGCGGTAGTTGAGGTTGAGTGAGAGCATATCCGTATTCCGCCATTTTCGTACATCACCGAAATACATGCCTCCGTAAGCGGCACTCAAGAAGCCGTTCAGTCCCCGCATCATGTTGCGTTTCAGTTTGATATTGACAATACCTCCCGCCCCTGCTGCGTCGTATTTGGCGGATGGGTTGGAGATAATCTCTATCTTCTCTATCGTGTTGCCGTCCGTGCCTTCGAGCATGGCTTTCAGTTGCTCGCCGCTCAGGTAGGATGGGCGGTCGTCGATATAGACCGATACGGACTTGCCGTTGACTGTCACATTGCCGTCCTTATCCACATTCACGCCCGGTGCTTTCTTGAGTATATCTTTACCGTTACTGCCCGCCGCGAAAGGCGAGTTGCTGACATTGAGCACCAACTTGTCGAACTGGCGCTCGATGAGCGGACGCTTGGCACTGACCTCTACTTCGCTGAGTTGCCTGCTCTCCTCGTGCAGGGTGATAGTCAGGTTTTTCACATCTGCTTTGACGTCTTGGCAATGGGTGTGGTAGCCTATGAAAGAGACTTGCAGTATGTAGTCGTCCGCCGATGTCGAGAGTGCGAAAGTCCCTTGGTCGTCAGTGATAGCACCTGTCACAAGGGTGCTGTCGGGATACAACAGACTGACTGTGGCGTAGGCGATGGGAGCAGACCGCTCGTCTTGTACCTTGCCGGAGATAGTGGAATAGGCGAGAGCAGGGAGAGAGAAGAAAAGAGAGAAGAATAATAACAGGAGGGTGTGAGGGTTAGTATTTGTTGTTATCATTGTCGAAGGTAGTTTGCGTTGTCTATGTTATGGCTGCAAAAGTAATTCTTTTACTTAATATATGCAATACCCCCCCTATTTTTATAGTTTATTAGTTTATTAGTTTATGAGTTGATAAGTTTAGGAGAAGTTTGTTTTTAGTTGAGAGTTGAATGTTGAGAGTTGAGAGAAGTTGGGAGGGGATAGTTTGGAGTTATCTAAGTGACCCAAGGCGAGCCTTGCGACTTGGCCGCAGGCGGGGCGCCCGCGACCCCAGTTTGGGGGAATGTGTAATTTTTAATGTGTAATGTTTAATTGAGAGATCTCATCTTTGCCTCCAGAGGAGGGGAAAACGGAGTATATACCAGCAAGTCTGGCGGTATGCCGCAGGCGGGGCGCCCGCGACTCCAGTTTGGGGGAATGTGTAATTTTTAATGTGTAATGTTTAATTGAGAGATCTCATCTTTGCCTCCAGAGGAGGGGAAAACGGAGTATATACCAGCAAGTCTGGCGGTATGCCGCAGGCGGGGCGCCCGCGACCCCGGTATTTTCAGTCGAGAGTTGAGGGTAGTGGAGAGTAGTTTGTGTAGTTTGTGTAGTTTTCGTAATTGCTGTGTTGCTTTTTCTATCGGTTATCAACCGTGTATCTACCGTGTATCTACCGTATATGTACCGTGTTTTACAGCGGGATATGCCGTAAATGTCTTTTCCAAAATCCGGTTCCTTCCTTACACATTTGTATGATTGTATATCTTTTTGTACCTTTGTCGCTGGAAAATTCGATTGTATGGTTTTAGGTTTATTGCTTTCGTTGCTGAGTGCGACGTTCACTATTGGTTCTTCGAAGACGATAGAGGTGAGGGGAGATATGCCCGAAGGTGCGAGTGTTGTTTTTTCGCGTACGGCAGAGAGTGGAGATAAGAAGCGTATGACTGCAGGTAATGCTACGGAGTTGTGTTTGCGTGGTTTTGACAGGTCTGTTATCAAGTCGGTGACCCTGTCCATGCGTTCCAACAAGAGTGCGGGTGCAGGCAGTCTGAAGATGTGCATAGGCGAGAAAGTGGTATGGGAGATCCCTGATGCCGATTTTGCGAATAGTTCGTGGTATGGTGCATGGAGTACAGATTGGGTGGAGATATCTAAGTCGTTGGGAGATACGGTTGGTGTAGGCGACAGTATCATCATTCATATAGAGGCAAGTAAGAACTCGTTGTATATCCAGCGTTACACTATCGAGTATGAGGGGGCGAAGAAAGAGCCATACAGTGTCCGTTTGATCTCCGGTCTTTCTCAAGATACGCCTTTATTGAGGGAGGACTCTCCTTCTGCGGGCGTGGTGTTGCCTATGGGTAGAGATACTTTGGGTTGGTATTTCAAGGGGTGGTGTGAACATGCCGTAGAGGATAGTATGGTATGTCCTGTGTTTTGGAAAGGAGGGACGCGGTATTATCCCCGTTCTGATTGTGCGTTATGGGCGTTGTACACCGATGTTGACAAGAGGGTTCAGATGGGTGAATGTCAGTCCGGAGAGTATGCGATTGCCCATAGTGTATGGGAGTGTGCCATGTATGGTGATGTTCATTTACCAGAAGTGACGAATGCACGTTACCGTGTGGTAGGTACTACGCCTGCAGAAATAGCAGGGAATGTCGATGGTGGCCGGGTATTAGTGACGGAGATAGATGAGGGGATGGTATATGATGTTCAGTTCTTGTCAGATAGCACGTTGACTATACGTAACATCGTGAGTGATTGTTGGGTAGGGTTTGAGACGAACCAGTTGAACGACAAGGAGTTTCCGTGGCACTACAAATCGCTGCCTGACAGTTCGTTGGCGGTGTATCACATAGAGGGTAGTAAGGCTTATCTCTTAACTTTTGGTTATGGTCCCAATGGTAAGTCTGATGAGAAAGTGGCTTATGCTCAGTCTATCAATCTGGCAACGGTAGTTCAGAATGCGTTGTTTTTCTTTCCCGTATCGGAGGCACATTTCACAAGTTTCCCATTGGGAGAGTTGAGTGCTGTGGAACAGTTAGTTATCCCCTACTCTACAGACTCAGACATACATGTTCGTTGGGGGGTGTATGAGATCTATGTGGTCGGTGGAAAAAAGCACGTACGCTTGCTTAAGTGAAACAATAATTGTATCTTTGCGCGTTTTTTGTAATGGATATGAAACGTAGTTTTTTTTTATTGGGTCTGTTTGTTGCTTTGCCTATGTTCGTCCATGCAGACGTGTTATCCGACATCTTGCGTGGTGATTACAATGCGAAGACGATGTCTGCGACAGAGATAGACAGTGTGTTGAACGGTGTCGATGGGAGTCGTTACCGGTTGACCTACGAGAATAAGCAGCCATTGTTCCGTCGTTCTTTTTTGGCGGATTATTACTTGGTTGACACGCAGAAAGGCACTCGTGTCCGGTTGAGTGATCAGCCTGTCCGTGATGCTCAGTTATCTCCTAATGGTGATTATGTGGTCTATGCAAAGGCGGATAACAACTTGTACATTTACAAGGTGCGTTTTGAGACGGAGGTTCCTATCACTACAGACACGGATAGAGAGATACATAACGGTATAGCCGACTGGTTATATGAGGAGGAGTTTGGTGCAACGGGTATGTTTGCTTTCTCTCCGGATAGTAAGATGTTGGCTTTTATTCGTTTGGACGAGACGGATGTCCCTGTTTTTACCTGGCAAGAGTACATTAAGGAGGAAGGTGCTGCCACGGGTGGGTTGTATCCCGTCAGCAAGTCGCTACGTTATCCGAAAGCCGGCGAGCGGAACGCACGTGCGTCGGTGTGTGTATATGACTTGTACTACAAGACTATCCGCACGTTGCAGTTGCCGGAGATGAATGATGCCTATATCC
>CAVKDW010000069.1:0-9099 GCA_963655075.1 Muribaculaceae bacterium
ATTTATACCTATAGAAGACAGAGAACATTTTAGCGAATGGTCGCATGTAGGGGGAATTGTTTCTTTCTACACAAATATCGTAATAATGATAGGTCTTATAGATGGCTATAAGAAAAGGCGGGCTGATTTATATCGTTGGTAATGATTGTTGCGGGGGGTGGATTTGAACCACCGACCTACAGCCTGTAACACTGTCGAGCACTCCGCTGCTCTACCCCGCTAATTCATGTACTGTGCTTTCCACATTTCGAAGTTATAGTCGTCAGGGTTAGGTAGTCTGATACCGTACTCTGTATTGGCATCGGCTTGTACCTTGTCAAGGAAAGCAGCCATCTCGTCTGTACTCAGTTCTCTCGTACTACCACCCACTGTTCCTTTAGGAGTGTCTATCGGCAGGAACATCTCACAATAGACATCGTGTACATTCTGCGGTGTGATAGGCTTATCAGTGGACTCAGACCACTCCTGTGCTATAGCGGTGAACCATAGCCACATCAAATTGTTCTGACTGATAGTCCGGGCGTCTTTTATCTTCTCCATCGTAATCTTATACGACCCACTACTCGCACTATCATACCAGAACTTGATAGTGTCTATCACGCTGCCTATATCGCCCGCAGGCTTATCTAACCGTATGACTCTCCTAATACCCATCACTCACATACTCTACATCAAACTTATCTCTTGACCCCTTACAGACCACAGACGGATTCACCCAGTACCTACTACCTCCATCTCTCCGTATAATATCTTTCTCACACAACAACCCTATCCCTTTATACATAGCACTCTTGCCTAACCCGGTATATCTACCACACTCGTCTATGTCAAACGCTAACAACCCCCCGTACTGTATATGACCCATCACATAACTAAACACCTTAACCTCACAAGTGCTCATCTCTAACAGCACCCTCGCATCATACAACTTAATAAACTCCGTGGTGTCCTTATACGCCCTGTTACCCACATACGGAGTAGCACCCCTGACCTCACCCGTCACCTTATCCACTATCTCTATAGGATTACTCGCTACACATACTATCCTAGTACGCTTCTTAAAACTAGTCACCCTAACTTTATATGGATTAACATCACTCATTACACTACAAAGGTACAACTTCTATCACATAAAAACAAACAAAAATACCACATTTTTCCACAATATGTGGAAAATTTTCCACAATACGTGGACTTTTCAAAATCATAAAACATTATAAACCACATACTTGTAAAAACCCCCTTATATCTTATATTCCTTTTCTAAAACTACCCCCAAAAAAATCCATAAACAACACCAATTTCCGTAACCTCCACACACCAAAACATACCCCCCACAGTACACACAACCTCAAAACACACCACACAAACACTACCCAAAAACAACCAGTTCCAATATAACTATATAAATCTATGTTAAACAACACACGCGCGTAAACACCTCCAAATATGCCGTTTTTCTCAGTCCTGTATCAGTCGGACATAAGTTATACCCCCATACGTAATGCGTGCGTACTTGCTGCTATACCCCCTATGTGTATCAGCGTGTTACGTTATTGTTGCTACAGATAAACGTGCTTGCTATTTTACGTAGTTTCCTTACCTTATTATACGCGTGACGCGTGTATGTCGTGTTGAAATAAAATTCACATATATTGATATTTGTTGCTGTATTATTGTGGTGTCGAAATCAAACAACGATTGACAAGCGAGTCAAGCGGATTTCGACAAGTACTGAAAAAAAGAGTTTACGACTACCCACTGCATAATGTGCAGACGTTGTGAGCGGTGACCTTTGAAATTTTGGGTGATAACGCCAACTGGCGGACAAACCAATGCGGAGCAGAAAGTGTGACGAGGCGGGGTAAAACCCGTAATAGGTGTAGCAGGTCTCCAAGACATCCTACGCGAAAGGGGCTGCCGTGTAATGCGGTAAGCGTGAATAGCCGAGCGGATGACGCACTAAAATATCCTGTGGCATATTATGCCCAAGATAACGGTGCAGGCTGTAACAACGATTGCAGGGTGAACTATGCACCAAGACCACTATTGAGTAGGTAACGTAGGAACTTAGGCGGTAAGAACTAACTATCTGTGCGGGTGAATAAGCACAGGTAACAGGGTGGCGGATGACCCTGTCGCTTTCATTGTATATGTTTAACTTTCTAAATTTATAAGATTATGACAAACGAAAATCGTGAAGCGTTGAAGCAGTTATTTATGGCTAACGCAGACAAGCAACTCAGTCTATCGACTGTAATTAGTACAAGTATCGCAGCCCTCAGAAAAGGCAGTATGTCCGACAGATTGTATGCCGGCTTGGTAGGCAAGGGCAAGAGCCGTAGCCATTTCATCTCTCTATTTATGAATGCTATGCCACACGTGACCTTCAATGGACGCAAAAAAGTCACGGTGGTTGATTGGGTGGAGTGCAAGAACGTGGAGAAGGCTAACAGTCCGTTCAGTGAGTATAGACTTGCAGGAGGTGACGTTATGGAGTTGTCGGAATGTAGTCTATATGTAGCAGTGGAAGGAGAGGAGTATAAGGTAAAGGAAACCGTTACGCTCAAAAGCGGGTTTAGCATCGAAGTGCCAAGCCGTGACGCAGAAGGTAACTATATCACCTCTACCAAGACTATCAACTATGTACCACGTGAGAAGACTATATGGGGATACACAGAAGTTGTTATGAATGCCTTCATCTCTGCACTTGAAGTATTGGAGAACGAGAAGTAATCTCGAATACAAAAATAGTATCAATTCTTAAAAACACACAAAAATATGCGTTATAGTTTTGCAGACCTTGACAGGAACGACTTGGAGTTTTGGGGGCGTACATGCTCAGAACTCCACGCCATCCTTCTAAAAGAAGGGTGCTGTATCGGGTGGAGTGTTTACGCTGTTAATCTCTTACTTGCTTGGGCGGAGGAGGCAGTCTTTCACCTTCGTGCGAAGAAGTACACGAATGATATTTTCGTAAACATTTGCATCGCCTCTGCAAAAGGCGACAATGTACAGTTTATAACCGGCGGTGCCATAAAACTCGACCCCAATATATATTGGACTGCGTGGTAACTAACCCGACTATGCGGGTATAAACAGGCATTAGGCATAGTGCGTCCGCCCATCAACGTGGGCGGGGTTGTTTAACTTAGAACCTTGCAGGGTACAGGTAACTGCATACGATTATGGCAAAGAACAATGCTATCCAACTGACATTTGCTTTCGAGCGTGAAACCAAGAACACCATCCGCTTTTCAGAGCAAGTAGCAGACCAACTTGACACGCCACAGATTGGGACTATCTATGTAGCCAAAGCAGCACTCAAAACTATGGGGTGGAAGCAGGGGAATACACTGACCATGAGTATCGAACTCGGCAGGTAAAATAGTGTAGATACACTATGATTGGGCGGTGGTCGTTGGCTCGATTACCGCTCTCTATGTTTAACCATAAACAAATTTATCGTATGAAAAAACTTATCGTATTGGTAGCCGTTGTACTGGGTGCAATGACTGCAAACGCTACTGTCGTGGCGAAAGACACCGTGTTATACACGGGAGAGTATAAACTGGAAAAGGTCGCAAAGACCAACGAGTATGGAGAAATATCCGTGCGCTATGTATGCTATCTGCTGGACGTGACCAACAAAAAAGGCGAACCACGTAAAGTCACTACCGACAAAGCCACCTATGATAGTGGAATGATTGACGCTATCGTGTATAACGTGCAAGACTGCGGGAGCAAACGCATCTCCAAAGCCGTCAATACCAAAGCCATAGCAACCACAGAGAACAAGTAATTATGAAAGTGCTACGTATCATACTTGCCCTGCTAACTATCTGTGCAGGGCTGTTCTTAGGCGGGTTTATGTTGTACTTCGTACACCCAATGGTGGGGCTTGTACTCTTTGTGATGAGCGAATACCTCGCTTGGATTATAGTAAATAACTAATAATGAAAGGTAAAACAATGACTAACGAACAAGTAGTAAAAGCATTTTTGCAAAAACAATGGGCTAATGGTAGTAACCTCTATAGTAGAGGAAAGGTTCTGATAAGTTACACTACACCAATGGCTGTATGGAAAGGAAATGTATTGTGTATCAACGAAACTAAGTACAGCCAATCAACAACCAAACAAATGTCGTACCTATGGCGGGCTGCAAATGAAACAAGCGTGAAAATACGTCAAATATCGTGGAATAAATTCTCAAAGGTGTATTACTCAGAGTATCTAAATTTATAACTAACAGTTGCGCACGACACGGACAAAGTGCATACAATTATGAATGATGACCGATATAACCAAATTAAGCAACAGTACCCAGACGCGTTGTTGCTATTCCGCGTGGGCGACTTTTATGAGGCACGCCACGAGGACGCGCTCACGGCAAGTAAGATACTCGGTATCACGCTGACCAAGCAAGCGGACGGAACGCACCTGTGCGGATTTCCATTCCACGCCTTGAACTCGTACCTGCCACGGCTTGTCCGTGCGGGAAAGCGTGTCGCTATCTGCGATGACATCAACGAACCTGCTACCGTCAAGGAGAAACGCCCCGTATCAGAACCGCACAAGGGTCAGCCTGCACAACCTGCAACCCAACTCTCACTCTTTGAGCCACAGCCGAACCAAGATTTGCTGCGCTATCGTGATGAGGTTGCCAAGGAAATGCTCGTGCATAATTTCAGCCACGGCGTCATATTGGAAGACGCAGTGCGCTACGCCAATAGGCTTGTCAAGCGTCTGTATGGTATTGACCTATCACAAATGGAGGATTGATATGGACGACTTCATCTATGCTATGGCAGCAAGCGGTCTGCTATACGACCTCGCGCGAGAGTGCGAACCGACCGAACTCGAAGACCTCATAAACATCGGCTTTGACGACTACAGAAATAGGACAAGCCAAATGGAGGGGTAAAGTAAATCACCAAACAAGTACAATGTAACAACAACCAAAGGCTCGGACTACCCGAATGGATGGTGTCCGTGGCGAACTTGAAAAAGGAGGTAAACTATGCAAGCACGAATAAGACTGCGCACTATGTTAGACAAACATAGTTGCATCGACCGCTACCAAACTATATGGTATGCTACCAAACAACTAATCAACGGTCTTTGGTATCTCTATAACAGCAGCGGGTATGTTATCTCAACTTATCCAACCGAAGATATTGAGTTTATTAACGACTAAATCAAATCATTATATCTTACTACAATGGAACGAATAAGAACAATGGAGGATGTCAGCCGCCTCTACCGAGAAGGGCTGAATTTGTGCATCGGCTGCATATACGAACGCACAGCGAGTTGCAGCGATGACCGCCTGTCTATCTGCAACCAACAATACAAAGCCAAACAAGTAGGCGTTTAACTTAAACATTACTATAAACCAACAAAAGACAAACGATTATGGGACAAAGAACACAGACCATCGTCCGATTGACGGACAAGACAACGAGAACAACAACCATCAAAGTGTACCACGACCAGTGGGGTATCGGCAGGATTACTCCTGTGAAAGCAATGCAACTCCTTAACACTTTCGCTTTCACAGGCAAGATGCAAGGAGTGTATAGCGATTACGATGACATAACGAAACACCTCACGGATTTTTTCCCGCCGGTCACGGAAGAATTAGACTTGCACGACCTGCTGCCGCTCTATGAACACTGCGACAACAACAACGGCGGTATGGTAATAGACTTGATACAAACCGGCACACGCACATACGGCAAGTACGGGTTTGTCATCGGCAAAGAAGACAGCCGCTGCAAAGACGAGGCTTACTCTCGGCTTGTACCTATTACCGAATGGATAACACGTACATCAAATGACATCTTAACCAAAGACCCTGACTTCTTACCTATGTGGGAAGCCTTCTGCAAATGGTACGACCTGAAAGAACAAGTGGACAACTAACTGACAACGGCTGCGCTAACGGCTTGACGGGCATTTATTATGAACGTAACCGAACTAAACAAACACGCACTTGAAGTGCTTGACGAACTACTCAGAGAGTATGACGCACTCGGCAACGAGGAAACTAACGACCGACAAGCAAGCATACTTGCAAACATCGGGCAACATATCATTATGACAATGGACTATATCAAACAAACACAACAATGAAAGTGACATTTGAAGAAGCGTGGAACAACACGCATAACCTGCATCTCATGCCTGCCGGCGGTGGTTGTATCGGTGGGTACAAAGCAACCTGCACCTATCGTGGCAAGGAGATATACACGTACATCAACGGTTGTTGGTACGTACACACTTACCGTCACTATCGTAGCGGTATCTATGACAGTACCTATCCGACAACACGTGCTGAACGCAAAGAGTTTACAGACGCATACATATCTCTGTGCGAACTGATTATCAACGACAACAAATAACTTGCACAACGATGAAAGAGATGATTTATTTAGTGGTCGATACCGTGACTATCGACTACGAAAAGACTGAGATATGCAGGGCTTTCCGTAACTACGATGACGCAAAGGCAAACGCCCGCAAGCATATCACTGACGCCCTGCAAATGTGGCGCGGTAGTTACGAACTCGTACCGGCAGACAGCGAGGAAGCAGAAACAACGGCAGGTATTATCTACGAGACAGACGAGAACGACTGCACGCTTGACCTGTTCTTGAACGGCAATGCCTACCAATTCTCACAGTACATTTACATCAAACAAATCGAACTGTTATGACAACTTACACAGACAGACTGAACGTGCTGAGAGCAGACGCACGCAAAGAACTTGAACGGCTCATCCGTAGGTACGGAAAAGAGAACACTTCCGAGTATGACGAAAGTACCTACTCGGTATTCATAGACAAAAATAGTCCGCAATTCAAAGAGATAAACAGAATGTTTTGTCAGGCTGACTACCCAATCGAACTCACACTTGACGCTACCGAACACGCATACACTGTGGACTTCATCGCTTACTCCAAAGATAATATGCTTGACATATATGTGGAAAGTACAGACGACATCTGCATGCTCGTGGATTATTTCAAACAAAAGTTTAACGATAAATAAATGAACGAACTATGGGCTACAGATTACACGCCGCCAAACTCTACAGGGTAGAGTACGGCACAGGGTTATTCAACCACCAGACGGAACGGATAAACAACCTGCTTGCGGAATGTCCGTCGGCAGTATGGAACAATGACGAGAGCGACTACGCTGATGAGGTGGAGATAGACCGCTCGGACTTGACCACTCTCATACACCGGCTGCACACGATGAGTGACGAACAGTTTGCGGAGTATGAGATTGACGGCTACACCAAAGACGATGTGGCAGACAACCTGCAACGGTTCTTAGACGAAGCCGACCCAGACCACGATTATGTGAAACTCTTTTGGTACTAACGATTATGGATAGCAAGTTTATAGTCCAATGGGATATGCTATTAGAACTATTTCAAGTAGGTTCTTTTAGAGCAGACATAACCTATCACGAAGTGTTAGATTGGTTCGAACGATTCAAAGGTATTCGTATCTTAGCCCATTACCATATCAGTAATAGCAAGTGGACAAGTATTGTCATCTACAATGAACTCCAGACATACGACACCGACTTTTACGATACAAGAGAAGAAGCGTTGAGTGCAGGTATATTAGAAGCAGTAGAACAACTAAAAAACAAATAACAATGAGAGTAATAAAAGCAGATGTCGGTTGGCGCATTGATGCTGACGGCAAGACCTACTATGTAGGAGAGTTCTATGAGCAGGGAGTTATCTATAAAGACGACACCGCTTTCAATACGGGTAAAGGTGTGTGCTATGTACCTGAGTATGGTTTCAATAACGCGGAACAGAACGGGGGAGAGTTGTTTGAGATGATAGCCAAGCAGGCAGTGAGCCACGACCTATGCGATAATCCGTACATAACAACGGAAGGCTATACACGCAGGGACTTTGATGACCTTGTCGAAGACACAGGTGTTGATGCAGAATACCTGTACCAAGCAGTCGATTGGCAAAGCCCTGAGACTTTACTTAACGAGTTAGATTATTAACAAACAAGAAAGTATTATGAGCAAGACAAAAGATTGGCTGATGAGCAGTGGCTATCAGCAACCAGACTATATTGACGACGAGTACTGGGCTACTCAGTACCGATTATCCTGCCAACATAGTCAGACAGACGGTCAGTAATTTCGTAGTATGGGTCGTATTTCCATACGCTTGGGAGTACAACCCTGTCTTGTACCTTACGCGCACCTTTGGTCTTGAGGAATATCTTTAAGGCTCTATCCGTGAGCATACCTTTCCGGACATACAAACACCTCGTATCAGATAGTTTTTGTTTACGACATATATCTTTTGCGATGTCCTCTGAAAGATATAATCTCGTGAATGTTATCTCATCAAAGATACGCCCTTTTTTATCTCGAATGATAGCAGGTACTAATACCTTCTCTCGCACACAAGTACAGTCAAGTTTCTTTAGATACTCAATGATTGTATCTTCTCCATAATTCATACGTTTAATTCTCTTCCTCAACTCATACATACGAGTGGGAGAGAAACCCAATTTCAAACCTGTTGAGTGGAGATGCGAGAAGTACAAGAGCATCTCATAAGAAGTACCTATCATAGCCATAAAAAAAAGTTACTTTTTTCGATATTTTATTGATAATAAATTTGTTAGTTTCATAAAAAAGCAGTACCTTTAATTGTGAACCTAATCGATGTGTATCACATACAAAAGTAGTAGTTATTATTAAACAAAGCAAGAAAAAACAGACAAAAAAATGAACGATGTTATTCAAATAACCACGAACAGGTTGAACGAAATAGTCGAGAGAGCATCTGTTCGTGGAGCGCACGAAGCATTAAGGCTTGCAGGAGTACCGATAGCGGAGTACTACTCTCGTGCAGAACTTAGCCGCAAGTTCGGCAAGGGAAAGATTGACCGAATGATTGCAGACGGTAAACTAATACCACACAAAATGGACAACGGAGTAAGCAAGTATGCTATCCAAGAAGTTTTATCTTATATCATCTAAACAGTTATGAGCAACAACAATTTGAGACTCTATGAGGAGTTACGTGCCGTCCCCAAGGAGG
>CAVKDW010000070.1:0-8674 GCA_963655075.1 Muribaculaceae bacterium
TGGAGCATAGGGGTGCAAGCACCGTGGAGAGTATCAATCCGCTTTGCAATACTCCTGCAAAGCCAAAAGACATCTTTGCCCCCGCATTGAGAACCGATTGCGAGAGTTGGTAGCGACTGATACGCCCGAATTGTCGTTGGCGTGTGTAATAATAGTTAAGCAGTATCCACAGCCCCGACACGGCGACATAGAAAGGCATTAGCCAGTAATAGTGAGCAAGTGAGGGTGTATTAAACAGGCGGGCAATAGGACGAGAGAACGGCACAGAGAGCAACACCAAAGCGATTACACTGCACAGCACGAACGACCCGACATGAAAGACTGCCCTTGCACGCTTGTCGTCCTTGGGTAGGACAATGGCATACTGGTATTCCGCCGTTGCCATTATTATCAACACTCCGCCGATGCTCAGGAACAGGTTCATCAAGCCGAAATCGTCTGGGGTATAGAGACGGGTGAGTACGGGATAGACCAACAAGCCTATTACCTGCGCTACGACATTAGCCGAGAACAACTTACCAAAGTTGCGTACGCCTTGCGAGTGTAAGTATGTCTGTATTCTCGCCATAAACGCAGCAAATATACAACAAATATCTAATTCTGACAAACATCACTGCTATTCAACTAATAAGCCATACTCTACGTAAGACGCCAATACGACAACTAAACCTTAAACACATACACAATAGTATTTTTATGGAAAAATATACACATTATTTGCACACCTCAGAAAAAAGTAATAAATTTGCAGCCAGAAAATGTTCCCGTCTAAGGACACATGTTCTATCAAACACCCGAACGGAATATATATATATAACAAACAATAATATGCTACAGAAAAAATCGCAAAAGGCAAGTCTCGAGGACAAGAAGTTCACTTATGTCCTTATGGGATTAGTGTTTGTCTTGAGCATCTGCTATGTCGCCTTCGAATGGACAGAGAAAGAGGTGACAAAATATGAAATAGCAGATGCGGACATGAATTTCGAAGAAGAGATTGATATCCAGCAAACAAGCCAAGAAACAACACCTCCACCTCCTCCACCACCAGCACCACAAGAAGTTGAAGTGCTAAACGTTGTGGAAGATGATGTCGAAACACAAACTATCGAAATCAATACCGAAGACCAGAAAGACGTGGAGGTGGTGATACAAGCCCCCGTTGAAGCCCCTGTCGAAGAAGAGGAAGAGGAAGTGATATTCGTTGTCGTGGAGTCTATGCCGGAGTTCCCCGGAGGTGCACAAGCCATGTTCAAGTATATCAGCGAGAACGTCAAGTATCCCGTCATCGCACAAGAGAACGGTATTCAAGGACGAGCAATATGCCAGTTCGTCGTCAACAGAGACGGATCGATCGTTGATGTGGACATCGTACGTACATCCGGAGATGCATCACTCGACAAAGAGGCAATACGCGTCATCAAATCAATGCCTAAATGGACACCCGGAAAGCAAAGAGGAAAACCCGTCCGCGTAAAATATACCGTACCTATCAACTTTAGATTGCAATAAGCAGATAAAGGAAACATAACAGATAACACGCTCTTGACAAAACGATGGATCTATCCATCCAAGATATAGTGTATTGTAAGGGTGTCGGTGCTAAACGCGCCGACATTCTTCGTAAAGAGTTGGGCGTTCGTTCAGCATTGGACATGCTCTACATATTCCCGTATAAGTATATCGATAGAAGCAAGTTCTACTTTATACGCGAGATAGATAACGAAGACACCTACGTGCAAATCATCGGAACAATTACCGAATGGCACACAATCGGTATAGGACAAGCACAAAGACTCAGTGCCACCTTCTCCGATGGATACCATACCATCGAACTGGTATGGTTTAAGGGCATCAAATATGTCAAACTGAAAAAAGACGTTCGATACCTGCTATTCGGGAAACCGTCACAGTTCAATCACCAATACAACTTCGTACATCCGGACCTGACACCTCTCAGTTCCGTACAGACAGAGATAGTACAAGGATTAGAACCTTACTACAATACCACGGAGGCAATGAAACGTGCAAACATCAACTCCAAGGTCATACGCAGCATCATACAACAACTCATACCATCACTCCAAAAACAACGAGTACCGGACACTATCGGAGCCGACGTACTACAACGATATCGCCTTATCGGACTAACCGATGCTCTTATCAATATACACTTCCCAAAAGACAACCAGATACTACAAAAAGCAAGGGAAAGACTTAAGTTCGAAGAACTGTTCTACATCCAGTTGCAGATACTGCGACAAATGAAAAAACGAGAACAAAGTCAAGGACTACCTATGCCTGTCGTCGGGAGATACTTCAATACCTTCTACCGTTCATGCCTGCCCTTCGAACTGACAAACGCACAGAAAAGAGTCGTCAGAGAGATACAAAGCGACCTGAAATCGGGCAGACAGATGAACCGGCTGTTACAAGGCGACGTGGGTAGCGGAAAGACACTCGTAGCATTACTATGTGCCCTGCTGGCTATCGACAATGGATACCAGGCATGTATCATGGCTCCTACGGAGATACTCGCCAACCAACATTACCAAACACTACAACAACTACTCAAACCTCTACTCGCATCAAACGATATGTTTGAACAAAACACCAATTACCAACTACCGGGATTACATATAGCACTACTCACAGGCTCCACATCACACAAACAACGCGAGCCGCTACACCAAGCACTGAGAAACGGACAGATAAACATACTCATCGGAACACATGCGCTCATCGAAGATGAAGTACAGTTCTCCAACATCGGACTATGTATCATCGATGAACAACACCGCTTCGGAGTGGCACAACGGGCGAAACTGTGGAATAAAAACACATGCCCGCCACACATACTCGTCATGACCGCAACACCTATACCACGTACATTGGCCATGACAGTGTATGGAGACCTGCATGTCAGTATCATCGATGAGCTACCACCGGGACGCAAACCCATACAAACACTGCATTATAGCATATTAAGACGTGATACTATCAACCAGTTTATCCAACATCAAATAGAACAAGGAAGACAAGTGTACGTCGTCTATCCTCTCATCAAAGAGAACGAGAAACTCGACCTACAAGACCTGCAAAACGGATATACACGACTTTGCGAGACTTTCCCGCAATATCGGATATCCATGGTACATGGGCAAATGAAGAACAAGGACAAAGATGAACAGATGCAACGATTTATCAACGGAGAGACACAGATACTCGTTGCAACCACAGTCATCGAAGTAGGAGTCAACGTACCAAACGCCAGCGTCATGATCATAGAAAACGCTGAACGATTCGGGCTAAGCCAACTACACCAACTACGCGGACGAGTAGGACGGGGTGCCGAACAGAGTTATTGCATCCTGCTCACACGTACAGAATTGAGCAAAGACACACGAAAACGTATGGACATTATGGTCGCTACCAATGATGGCTTCCGAATAGCAGAAGCCGATATGCAACTACGCGGACCGGGAGACCTCGAAGGCACACAACAGTCGGGACTACCTTTCGACCTGCATATCGCAAGCCTCACAGCCGACGGACAGATACTTGAAATAGCACGAGACGCCGCAACAGAGATACTCAACAACGACCCCCTACTCGAGAACCCCTTCAACCGCATCTATAAACAGCGACTCAACGTGCTAAAGCAGACAGTCATGAATTGGGGAGAGATATCATAATAACCCTACCCTAAAACGAAAAAGAGGCTGTCTAACAGGGTGAAGTTGTTAGACAGCCTCTTTCACTTATGCAGTTCTTAGTTACTCTGCTGCAGTCTCTTCTTCGACTACTTTCTTAGCAGCTTTCTTGGTTGCTTTAGGTTTCTCTTCTGCAACCATAGATGCTTTCAAGTCAGCCAGTACAGACAGATCACCAAGAGTCGTCTTCTCTACTTTTGGCAACTCTACAGCGTTCTCTTTCTTTGCACCCTTTACTTCCTTAGCAGGCACTTCTTTGCGCTCTTCCCATGTGCGAAGATGCGAGAGAAGGATGCGTTTGGCATCGCGGTTGAACTCGATGACACGGAACTCCATGACGTCACCTACAGCAACAGGTGTCTTGTCTTCTTTCTGGAGATGACGCGTGGTGCAGAAGCCTTCTACGCCGTCCTCAAGAATAATGGTAGCACCCTTGTCGGTGAGTTCTGCCACTTTACCCTCAACGATAGTGTCAAGACCATACTTGGCAGCCAACTCATCCCACGGGTTCTCTTCGATTTGTTTGTGTCCCAAAGAGAGACGACGATTATCCTTGTCTATTTCAAGAACGACAACCTCTATCTCCGCGCCTATCTGAGTAAACTCATTAGGATGCTTGATTTTCTTGGTCCAACTGAGATCGCTGATGTGTATCAGACCATCAACACCCTCTTCTATCTCAACGAACACACCGAAATTAGTGAAGTTACGGACCTTGGCGAAATGGCGAGTACCGACTGCGTACTTAGCCTCGATATTCTCCCAAGGATCAGCTTTCAACTGCTTCAAACCGAGAGACATCTTACGCTCATCGCGGTCTAATGTGAGAATCACGGCCTCAACCTCTTGACCAACCTTAAGGAAGTCATTTGCTGAACGTAGGTGCTGGCTCCAACTCATCTCACTGACATGTATCAGACCCTCTACACCTGGAGCAACTTCTACGAATGCTCCGTAGTCAGCCATAACCACTACTTTGCCTTTGATATGGTCACCTACCTTGAGATTTGGATCAAGTGCCTCCCATGGATGTGGAGTGAGTTGCTTCAGACCTAAAGCAATACGGCGTTTCTCCTCGTCGAAGTCAAGAATAACCACATTGATTTTCTCACCTTCATGTACAATCTCATTCGGGTTATTAACACGTCCCCAACTGAGATCAGTGATGTGAATAAGACCATCTACGCCGCCCAGATCCATGAATACACCATATTGCATGATAGCCTTGACGGTACCTTCCAATACCTGACCTTTCTCAAGATGCGAGATGATCTCTTTGCGCTGTGCCTCCAACTCTGCCTCGATAAGGGCTTTGTGCGAGACAACAACATTACGGAACTCCGGATTGACTTTGACAATCTTGAACTCCATCGTCTTGCCAACGAATACATCATAGTCATGAATAGGCTTCACGTCTATCTGGCTACCCGGCAGGAATGCTTCAGTACCCAATACATCTACGATCATACCACCTTTAGTGCGGCACTTGATATACCCCTTGATAATCTCCTCATTAGCGAGTGCCTCATTGACACGATCCCAACTGCGTGCTGCACGTGCCTCTTTGTGTGAGAGAACTAACTGACCTTTCTTGTCCTCTTGGCTCTCTACATATACCTCTACTTTGTCACCAACCTTAAGGTCTGGATTGTAACGGAACTCAGCTGCAGGTACAATACCATCGGACTTGTAGCCTACATTAACGACTACTTCACGTTTGTTGATGGATATGACGGTACCTTCAACGACCTCGTGATCCTTGATAGCATTCAAGGTCTCGTCATACTTTTTAAGAGTCTCTTCGTTTTGTGTGCCTTTCGTCTCTTGTTCATAGGCATCCCAGTCGAAGTTCTGGAGTGATAAGTTTTCTGCCATAAATAGCATTGCGGGCATACTCCCCCTTCCACGCGAACGAACGCTGTGGATAGGCTCTGCCCTGTTTTTAGATGTTAAACAATATGTCTGCTCTTCTCTCGCGTGTAGGCGGTGCAGAAATACACCATACCGCCATCCACAGAAAAGCGCGCAAAGTTACTGCTTCTTTATAAGATATGCAATAGAGAAGTGCTTTTTTCAACAAATTATACCGATGAGGAGTACACTAAGAATGCAGATCACCCCTATACACCACACCATCAACGCTAAACTCTCCACTCACCTCTTGTGCGCCTCGTAAAAAACAATTACCTTTGCAGTGTTTTTCTTTACTACCCTCTGTCACTATGGCGCAACTTCTCACAGCACTGCTATTGGGCTTCCTGATGATTATTGACCCCTGCACATTGTTCACCAGCATTGCAGCCATAGGATATATCGACAAGGAAATAAACAATCGACGTAAAGTCCTAACCAACGGACTGATGTTTGTTCTCGGTAAACTCGTCACCTACACATTGGTCTCTGTCCCCTTTCTTATGGGCGCAAGGACAGAAGGAGTACAATCTTTCCTGCAACATTGGGGAGAACCTCTGCTGGCTGCTTTCATGCTTGTCTGTGGAGTCCTGCTGCTCTTCTCTGGACATCATCACCACCAGCATGACCACGGCATCAGCCGATGGCTCAAAAATGTTGACAGTCGCAGCAGCTGGCTATGGTCGTTCATGCTGGGTATATTCTTCGCCATTGCTTTCTGCCCGCACAGACTCGTGTATTTCTTCACAATGATAGACATGGCAATCACACTGCCTACCGCGTGGAACTGGCTATTACCCGTCGTCTTCGGATTAGGCACAGGACTACCCATTATGATTATAGCGTGGCTCATCTCGTATAGTGCCATATCTGCCAACACACTCACCACACGACTACAAACGATCGAGAAATGGGTACGATATGTATCTGCTGTACTCTTTATCGGATTCGGATTATACCTGACTGTACATCTATGCATAGGAGAACATGACCATGCACACTGCCACACCCAACTTCCGATTTCAGCGGTTCACAATATGGCATGACCACTGCGCGATGCGGGTGGGGACAGACGGTGTCCTGATAGGCGCATGGACTCCATTGCCCGACATGCCGTCTGTGCGTATCTTGGATATAGGAACAGGCAGCGGACTTATAGCACTAATGCTCGCACAACGCTGTGAGCAAGCAGGCAAAACTTTCCATATACAAGCCATCGACATAGACCCCAACGCAACGGCACAGGCGATGTCTAACTTCCAACTGTCACCTTGGGCAGAACACCTCCAAGCCACCACCATACCGCTACAAGCCTGCACATCGCCAACACCTTTTCATCTTATCGTCAGCAACCCGCCGTTCTTCAATCACAGTCTGCGCAACCCCGATGCTACCAAAGCCCAGGCACGGCACACCGACTCACTCACCTACGCCGAACTCATACACCACGCTGCCGCACTACTCGAACCACAAGGGACACTCGCACTTATCTTACCCGCCGATACCGAAGATACCATCCGCCGTATAGCCACACTAAACAGGCTGACAACCACACATATCACTCACGTCCATTCCAAGCCTGGCAAACCCGCCAAGCGTATCCTTGTCACTTTCCGACACGCACAACACACGGCACAGCCAACGCGCACGGATACTTTTTATATCGAATCCGCTGACGCCCCCCGAAGCCCCGAATACCAACAACTGACCAGAGATTTCTATCTGCCACTATCGTCGTGACCTGTCCCGCAAAACTCCACAACACGCACCATACGATAAGCAATCTATTCACCTGACACTCTTCTGCCGAGCAAGTCGTAAAGATACCCGTCCCGCTCAATAAACAGACGCCCGTCACGCCATATCTTATGGCTGGCAGACACAGCGGTGTCTAAACGGGTATCCTCAACTGCCGTTGACTCACAAGGACAACCGTCACGCTCCGCTTCAGGTAGAGAAAGATAGTCGTCATCGTATGTGTTCTTGAGTGTATGCAACGCAACCTTCTGCCCCTTACGCGCACCCCATATATACTCCACTAAACAAGGATACTCTATATAAGGATTACGATTATGCTGAAAGTCACTAACGGCATCCATACGCTTCAACTCTTTCGCCGACACAGGGTCTTGACGATGCCATTGTAACAACACCTCTATCTCCCAATCACGAAACTCCAAATAGGTGTCGTTCTGCATAGCGAACTTACTACCCACATCTTTATTGTCCAGACGCCAAGTGAGCTCCTCACCATAACATGTAGCCATATAAAAGTATGCCCGTGCAAAGTCACCCTTATACTCGTCTTTAGGCTCAAAGACCCAGAACGTCTCTCCCTCATATGTGGCTTTGCCAACCTTAAGAGAACCCGTAGTAGAGGAGTCTTTTATGTCGCTCGTCGGTACACCCAACGGATAGTTGCTGCGGGAACTGTTTGCCGTGCTGTTCGATGGGTTAAGATGGTAACAGTCTTTGTAAGCGTCATTCTTCGAACCACCCCACCAAGACTTGGCAAACGAATGCTCTATATTACAACCGGAGACCACATCACCTGGAGTGCCAAATTTCTTCCAGTCGTCACAGTACATATCCATACAGTAGCCGTTCTCGTCCCTGTCAGAGTAATAAAAGACCTCCCACGTCTTACCTTGACCAGTACCATACGGGATGACCGTGTGAGGACGGATGATTGCAGATAACGTGGACTTCAGCACGGCGTCCTGCTTACCATCTGCGCGATCATAATACCTCTGCGGCATCGTCTCCGCAAACATACACGGTATAGGGAATAATAACAACACGTATAATATAACTTCTCTTCTCATCTCTTTCAAATAAAATAGACAAACAACCTGCCAAGTAATATCCAAATTATGGAGATCTGTATGACGATACAAAATTACACACTTTTTTCCATGTACACAACACACAACTCTGTTCAACACAATATCCTTACGCCTTTATCCCTTACACAACGAACTCAACTATATAAACAATATCAACTATTCAACTTGTTCAACTTCTCCTAAACTCCTCAACGGATAAACGAA
>CAVKDW010000071.1:0-8355 GCA_963655075.1 Muribaculaceae bacterium
CTGCTATAGGTTAGACTATATCATATCAGACAATAAACAATAAAACAAATATCAAACAGATGAAAACAAACAAGATCTTTGCTATCGGAATGATAGCCGTTACAGCACTCAGTTTCAGTGCTTGTGACCCAAACGAGCCAGAGAAGGGTTCCGGAAAAGTGAAAGGAGATGACAAGCAGATGGTGGCTATCTGCGAGGACTGGATCAACTCCCGCCAGTATTGGGAGTGGTCAGAAGCATTCCTCTTTGGTCCTGCCACAACCTATTCTATTGACCCGCATATCGACACATGGCCATTCAATGAGACGACTTTCAACAACCTCTTGAAGAAGTATCATCCGGCCACCAACAAGGACGACGCCGAAGTCATCAACGAGAACATCACTTTCTCGCAGAACCTGACAGGCTTCCACGCCCTAGAGTACCTCATCTTCCGTAATGGTGAGGCGCGTAAGGTGGCTGACCTGACTGCCGATGAACTCTATTTCGCTCAAGCCGTTGCCGCTGACCTATACCTTAACTCAGCAAAACTGGTAGCAGCCTGGGGCGGTGAACTCACAGAGGATGAGGCTCAAGTCCTGGAGGCTGCCGAATGGGAACCTGAACGCGACTACGGTAAGTACTTCAAGTCGCTGACCGGTACCGAAGCCGCCAAAGAGATTATCGAAGGCGCACGCGACATCATCGGAGAGGTGGCGGAGATGAAGATTGGTGCTCCATACAGCGGTAGCGACACCAAGTATATCGAGAGTCCGCACTCGTATAACTCTATCCAGGACTTCTACGACAATATCCTGTCGTGCCAATACGCTATCTATGGCGGGCTGGGGGCTAAGGAACCACAAGAAGGGTCGTTGATAGCCTTCACCAACAACGTGAAGAGTTACGCAGACCAATCGAAGAAAGTCGTAGATGCCCTCAACAATGCTTTGGCAAAGATACAGGCCATGAAACACCCGTTCGTAACCTACTATGCCGATGCCGGTGCGGGCGCGGCTATCGAAGCACTCAATGTCTTGGACGATGAACTGAAAGCCCTTGAGGACTTGCTGAACAACGCTGCTGGTCACGAGACACAAGAGACCGCCCTGGCAGTTACACGCGACCAGTTTGTGGATAAGACCGTACTGCCGACCTACAGCGGACTGGCAGGCGCCTGTTCTGAAATGGGTAAAGCATTGGCAAAACTTGAGTACGATACCACAAAATAATCAGTAACAGAATAACATCTGCCGACTCCCTGTGTGCCCGCTGAGGCGCATAGGGGTTGGTGCTAAAAACAACAGAGATGAACAAGAGTAGTATAATGATGCTTGCTGTAGCCGGTGTAGCACTCGTCGGCTGCAAGCCGGAAACGAAAGGACCGTCTATAGACATCGACGTGACCCCGAAAGAGTATTCCGAAGAGTACTATACAGGCGGACAACTGGGTACGACTTTCTCCACAGGTACCCTTGCCTATAAGCAACCCGCACCTGCCGTGAACAACGCCGGTATGGGAACGGACTTCCAAGTGGGAGAGTCACTCTTCGAGCGTGACTTCAACGAGAACTTGTCCGGTGCCTTCCGTGGACTTGGTCCTTTGGCAGTGCGTCCTGGATGCCTCTATTGCCACCCAGCATACGGTCATGGCAAACGCCAGACCGAGTATAACGCCCGTAACATAGGCAATGGATACTTGCTGGTGTTATACGAGGACGTAGATGGTCAGTCCAACTATCTCTCCTCACTCACAGGTATGCCGCAGACACTGGCATACGGACCTTTCAAGGCACCCATTGACGAGAGCAAGATACAGATACAGTGGCTGGAGTACACAGATGAGTGGGGGAACACTTTTCCTGATGGAGAGAAGTATTCGCTTATCTATCCGGAGGTTACTATCCCCGCTGACGCTTACTACGTACCACTGAAAGCCACCGTGAATGGTGTGGCGGGTACCGAATTGACCATTGACCAAGTGGGTATCCGCCTGGAGTCCACCATAGGTATCTATGGTACAGGACTGGTAGATGCTATCCCGGATGACTCTATCACAGCACAATGGGCTAAAGAGGAACAAGCATACAACGAAGGGTATCTGAAGCATTGGAAATCGGCTTGGTTCGCTGGAGGCGACTGGACTGCCGGTGCATATTACAAGAACACCACGCAGGGTGGGGACGGAACACCTTACGTACGCCGATACACCTACGCTATGTCGCGCGGACCACTGATGGACGCTGCCGGTGCTAACGCTATATGGAACATCACCAACGTCACTCGCTCTGACCGCAGGTTCCACTATATAACAGCCGACTACGCTGCCGTAGCATCGAAAGACACAGACGTGCAGAAAGAGTTCCACGAGTGGATGGCGCAACTGGCAGAGGCGGATGAATACTACAACCAATTTATCACCGATGACGTAGAGAAAGACATCTACAACTATCTGATGGCGAAAGACCTGCCCGCTGAAATGACGGACTTGGAATACAAGCAACTGATGGTATGGCATCGCGGACTGGCTGTGCCTGCTGCGCGTAATCTGGACGATGCAGAAGTGCAACAGGGTAAGAAACTATTCACTGAGATTGGTTGTGCACAGTGCCACCGTCCATCATGGACTACTGGTGAAGACAAACTACAAGACCCTGCACGTTTCTTCAAGGACGGCGATATGCCGAAATACCCGTACCAGAAGATTTGGCCGTATTCCGACTTCGTACAACATAAACTCTGCATGGTAAACGATATCCGTACGGGCTGGTGCCGTACCACACCTCTGTGGGGACGTGGATTGTCGAAGATTGTCACGGGAGCAGAAGACCGTCTGCACGACTGCCGTGCACGTAGCACGATGGAGGCTATCATGTGGCATGGTGCTGCTGAATCGGATGCCCGCACTTCCATCGAAGCGTTCCGCAAACTCGACAAAGCCGACCGAGACGCTATCGTGAAGTTCGTGGATGCCATCTAAGACAATAGACATCGTTTCAAAAAAACTCACCAAGGGGCTGCCTAACTTTACTTGTTAGACAGCCCCTCTACTTAATAATCCCACTGGGGACGTGAAGCGTAAGGCAGGTGTGCACAGCACACTGAGTGCCGTAGCGATAAGAAGCCCAGTGGGCTGAGTAGAACTCCTTATCGCCCCCCGCCTGCGGACAAGTCGTAAAACTTGCCGGTATATACTCTGAATCCCTCCTTTGGAGAGAAAGATGAGCTCTCCCAATTTAAAATTACACATTAAAAATTACACATTCCCCCCAGCTGGGGACGCGGGCGCCCCGCCTGCGGACAAGCCGTCAGGCTTGAGGCACTTTATTCTCTACTCTTCAACGCACCCCCGTCCCCAACATCAATTACACATTAAAAATTACAAATTAAACATTAACCCACCCTTCAGCACTACATGTGCTGATCTTGAGCAGAAGATAAGCCGATCTTGAGCAGAAAGAGAAACCACCTTTTTTCACTATCTCTCTAACAGAACTTAATCGGAACTTACCGGACAAAAACAACCTTAACAGGACAACGCTATATCCGGACGTTGTATCTTTGTACCCGATTTCTATACACCATCACATCTTTTCTACGTAAAAAATACAGAGAGCGTTGTGTGTGTACGACAAAAGTCGTATCTTTGCAGGCTTAAATATGTACCTTTACATGCCCTGACTTAGGCATATGTAGAGTGTATAAACATCAATAAATATGATAGCATTTGTATTCCCTGGACAAGGGGCACAATATATAGGAATGGGGAAGGACCTATATGACCAATATCCTTCTGCACGGGAAAAGATGGAGCGGGCGAACGAGATACTCGGCTTCCGCCTGACAGACGTGATGTTTGAGGGATCTTCAGATGACTTGAAACAGACACGCGTGACGCAACCTGCTGTGTTTCTGCACTCTATCATTGCGGCGGAACTGATGACTATTGAGAAGCCGGATATGGTGGCAGGGCATAGTCTGGGGGAGTTCTCGGCACTGGTAGCGGCGGGAGTACTGGATTGGGAAGACGGACTGCGGTTGGTGAGTGCGCGCGCACAGGCTATGCAGAAGGCGTGCGAGATACGAGAGGGGACAATGGCGGCGGTGCTGGGATTGCCCGATGAGAAAGTGGAAGAGATTTGTCAGAACGTGAAAGATGACATTGTAGTGGCGGCGAACTTCAACTGCCCGGGACAAGTGGTTATATCGGGCACGGTGAGTGGGGTAGAGCAGGCATGTGCATTGCTGAAGACCGCAGGGGCTAAACGCGCGTTGCGGTTGACGGTAGGCGGGGCATTCCACTCGCCACTCATGCAACCTGCAGCAGAACAACTACAAGAGGCTATTATTACTACAAAGTTTTATACACCCAAATGTCCTATATACCAAAACGTTGGTGCTAAAGCCGAAACTAATAGGGAAACTATCAAACAACATCTACTACAACAACTTACCGCACCTGTACGCTGGACACAAAGTGTACAACAAATGATAACTGACGGAGCAACATCGTTCTATGAGTTTGGACCGGGAGATGTGCTCAAAGGACTTATACGCAAGATAAATCAAGAAGTAGGGGTAGGGTAGGAAGAAGTTATTGTGCAACAACGAAATTAAAAACAACACACATATATGTTTAGAACAGCAACTTGCGGCGAATTGAGACTCGCTGATAAAGGAAAAACAGTAGTACTCGCCGGATGGGTTCAACGAATCCGTAAAATGGGTGGTATGACATTTATCGATTTGCGCGACCGCTACGGCATCACGCAACTGGCTTTTCAATCAACAGGTAACGCAGAGGACGATGTGTTACTGGAACAAGCCAACTCTGTCGGCCGTGAATACGTGCTTCAGGTGAAAGGCGAAGTGATTGAAAGACAGAGCAAGAACACTCAACTTCCGACGGGTGAGATAGAGATAAAAGTGTGTGAACTGAACGTACTGAATCCTGCAGTGACACCACCATTCACGATTGAAGACGATACGGACGGCGGTGATGACCTGCGTATGAAATACCGCTACTTGGACCTTCGCCGCAGTTGTGTGCGCAAGAACCTTGAACTACGTCACAAGATGGCATTCGAAGTACGCCGTTACCTCGACCGGCAGGGCTTCTTGGAGGTAGAGACACCGGTACTGGTGAACTCTACACCGGAGGGCGCACGTGACTTCGTAGTGCCTTCACGTATGAATCCCGGACAGTTCTACGCACTGCCGCAAAGCCCACAGATACTGAAACAACTGCTGATGGTCAGCGGCTTCGACCGTTATTTCCAGATAGTGAAATGTTTCCGCGATGAGGACCTGCGTGCCGACCGCCAACCGGAGTTCACACAGATAGACTGCGAGATGTCGTTTGTAGAGCAGGAGGACGTGTTGGAGATGTTTGAGGGCATGTCAAGACACCTGTTCAAGACGATACTGAATATCGACCTGCCAAAACTGCCGCGCATGACATGGGCTGACGCAATGAAGTACTACGGTAGCGACAAACCGGATACCCGCTTCGGAATGACCTTTGTGGAACTGCAGGATATCTTCCACGCGGCAGAAGCGAAGAAACCTGAGAACGAACGATTTAGCGTATTCGCACAAGCCAAATATATAGGCGGAATATGTGCAAAAGGGTGCGCTACCTATACCCGCAAACAGTTGGATGCACTGACGGAGTTCGTGAAACGTCCACAGATAGGTGCCAAGGGTATGGTATATGCACGTGTAGAAGCCGACGGCAATATCAAGTCTAGTGTGGATAAGTTCTACGGACAAGACGTGCTGAAAGAGATGGCAGACGCTATGGGTGCAGAAGCAGGCGATTTGATACTGATACTCAGCGGTGACGACGCCATGAAGACGCGCAAGCAACTCAGTGAGTTGCGTCTGGAGATGGGACGCCAACTGGGACTGCGCGACCCGAAGAAGTTCTCATGCCTGTGGGTCATCGACTTCCCGATGTACGAGTGGAGTGATGAGGAGAACCGCTTGATGGCGATGCACCATCCGTTCACCAGTCCCAAACCGGAGGATATACCGCTGATGGACACCAATCCTGCTGCCGTACGCGCTAACGCTTACGATATGGTAATCAACGGTGTAGAGGTCGGCGGAGGGAGTATCCGTATCCACGATGCACAGTTGCAGGAAAAGACATTCGAGATTCTCGGCTTCACACCCGAACAGGCACAAAAGAAATTCGGCTTCCTGATGAACGCCTTCAAATATGGGGCTCCGCCTCACGGAGGTTTGGCGTACGGCTTAGACCGCTTTGTGAGCCTGTTTGCTGGACTGGATAGCATACGCGACTGCATCGCTTTCCCAAAGAACAATCAAGGTCGCGACGTGATGCTGGGTGCTCCCGGCATTCTCGACCCGATACAACTGGATGAACTCCAACTGGATATAAAAAAGAAAACAGCCGAATCACACTAATTGGTAATAAGTTAAATATTCAAAAGTGAAGCACAATACACGAAAAATAAAATATATCCAGTGACTAAATAAACAAATAACATCAACGCTACCAATGCAATACAAAAATCTCTGAAACTTTTCATGACAATGTGACTTTGATTTTAGACCACAAAATTACATATAATATTCTTACCAAAAAAATTTTTTTTGAAAAAAAAATTTTTTTTTCTCTCCGGTCAGGTTGTTTGCAGGTTAGCAGGGGAATCCTCATAAATTCGTCATCCCCTGCATACTGCAAACAATTAGGAAGCACCGCACTAATGATGTTCGATAAATCGAACGGACATACAGGAATGTAGAGTAAACTCTACACACCTGTATGTTTCTAAAGACTAATTGAGCAACATAGGAGTACCAAATTTTGAAACCGGCTGCACACACTGAACGTTAAAATACATATCCACTAAAACGTTATCCGGAACTTCACCGTCAACCTCTTGTACTGCAAAGATACGAGAAAGAGATGAGGGTTGAGTATATAAGAAATCCTTATTGAGAGCTGGCAATGAACTAAATATACGTGTCAAAGTCCAAAAGTTAAGACTTTTCTTAAATTCTCCGTGCGTTTCATCGTTGTGAAAACGATACTCAGCATAACGGGGAGTATAACCGAAAGACTTTCCCGGGGAAGCCGCGTACAATTCAAGTGTAGAAATCTCTTGTTCGCCGAGATGTTCAAAACTAGGGTTAAAGTAATCAAAACGATCATTCAACTTTAGCAAATGTCGAGAAACTCCTTGACAATAAGCGGCCTTTGGCTGAAGATAAGCCAAACCGATAACAATACATTCTTCTTCACAATATGTTTTGAAACCAGCAAAACCACCAGAAAAACCTAAAGCTTTACCGGCGAGATTTCCCTGGGGAGTAGAGCCTGAAACAGTACCGCTTGTTTGCTCAACGTCGGCTATATTGACAGGCATTTTACCACCTCCTAACCATTCTGGTAACTGCAAACGAGCGTCAGAAGAATTAACATTGAAGAATCCTTTCAAGTATTCAATATACCTATGGCCATAACGCATAAGACGCTCCTTAAAGACTTGCAAAGAATTAGCTACACGTAACTCATTTATTGTAACAGCAGAAGCATCCGATAAATCAGCAGTTCCGGACAAAGAATCCGTACTTTCAAGAGAATTTTTATACTTAGATAAAGTACCAGAAACAGTATTCAAATTTTCATCGTTTTCATTCTGATATAAAGTACCAATTTCACCACTGGAAACACTACCAGAATTTCGAACCATTATAACAGATCCATCTTCTACTTTAGGACTAAAATATTCTAAATTAGTCAACATAGCATTTTGCGGAGGTATAGTAACAGGTGCAGAACCTACGATACCTAATGTAACAGGATCACCAGCTTGTACATTTGGCAAAGCCGATGTGAAATAATCTTTTGCCCATGCATGATTAAACAAACCGTCAGCAGTACCGAACGCATTTGTATATACTTTCAAAAAAGACAAAAGAGATAAAGAAGCGTCACCGTGAAAGTCCAACAACAACTCGATACCAGCCAATACCTCGTTGGGCATAAAATTTTCATTTATATACCAATGTTTAAGCAGTAGAAAATATGCTTGCAATGGACGTATATTAAGCCTTAAATTAGAATCTCCATTTTGCCATAACTCACTAGGATAACCTAGAAAATCAAACAATCCAGAATTTTTAATAACATCAGATAAACCTAACTTAGCAGCATTTGAAGCAATAGTATAAGGTACTAAATAAGGAGGATCATATTCTGATTCTTCCATTTCGTTACCTATCCAAGATGTAAAGTGTTTATCCAACAAACGATAAGGAACTTTCCAAAAATGTACATACATATTCACATTATCCATGATAGGGGAAAGTAACGCTTGAAAACGAACAAGCGAAGATGTAGTA
>CAVKDW010000072.1:0-8211 GCA_963655075.1 Muribaculaceae bacterium
TGTGGAGGTTATAGTCGGGTTAAGGTCTGCTCAAGATCGGCTTATGTTCTGCTGATATGTCGCTGATGAAGATGTTAACAAGAATTAGAAGTCTGGTTGCTGTGCGTTGACTGTTTCACGTTCGTGATATAAGGAATAAAGACTGATGTCTGTCAGAGGTTTTTTTCGATGAGTTTATCCCATGTTGATTGTGCGAGTGCGGCGGCGTGGTTGTATATAGTGGATTGTTGTTTTAGGTCATCGTGTATGAAATGAAACTGTTCGTCCAGCCGGTGTACACAAAGTACTATCAGTAGTACGATGACCGCCCATTTGGCTATGCCGAAGAGTGCTCCGAGTAGTCGGTTGAGCCATCCGAGATGTATAGCACGGAAGAGGCGTGACAGCAGTCGTGCGAGGATATTAAGGCATAGAGTGATAGCGAGGAAGATAAGGGCATAGGCAACGACAGAGCATACTACTTCCGGCCAAGCGAACTGTGTGATGAGCCAGAGAGCGAAGTTTGCTCCCCATAGTTTTGCTCCGAGCAAGCCTATGATGATAGCTACGATGGCTGTTACCTCGATCACCAGTCCTCTCATCAGTCCCCGTACGAGACCGATGAGAAGAGGTAGCAGTATGAGTATATCAAGCCATGTCATGATTTAGTTGGGGACTTCCCCTAGCCCCCTCTCTGAGGGGGCTTAGAGAGTTTACTTGGAATACTCAACGGGTATCCAAGCGTTCCCTTTGCTGTCTTGGAACTGTATATCGTTGAGTGAACGTAGTGATATAGCCCAGTCTTTGCCTAAGAGGTCATATTTAGCATTATCGTGGTAGAAGCCGAGAATACCTACGATGGTTCCTGAGTAGTTGCTGCAGTTAGTGACTCCATTTTTATCTGCTCCGGGGAGGTAGTAATATGCGTACTTTGCATACTCGGATGTTGATACGGCTGTTTTGTTGCCGTTATTATCTGCTATGATGCGTCCTTGTGGGTATCCTACGTTTTCTGTAGTAGGTGCGAAGACATTGGCATTGGTATCTTTTTCAGGGTCTCCGGTGGTGCATGTGCCTGTTGAGCCTGATGTCTCGAAATACTCTCCGGTGAAGTGTACATTGTTGATACGTACGAGCATTCCGTCCCATGATCGTGTCTCTTGCATATTGGTGATAGAGAAGAACTGGTCAATGGTCAGTTCGGTATATACCAGTTTGCTTATGTCCGGTTTTCCGATACACCATACATGTGCTTTGAATATAGCGGTAGGGATACGTCCCGGAGCCCAACCCACTTTCTGTTCTGCGTTATAGGCGTTGATATTGTCGTTGTAGGAGGGTACACATAGTTGTGGTTGGTTGGCATATCGTCCGATGGCCAGTCCGTCCACACGTATGAGTATCTCTTGTCCTATCTGGTACATTCCTCCGACAGAGCCGGCGTCAACGGAAATGCGTAATGCTTGCTGTTCGTCATCTACTATTTGTTGTATGCAGAGTGACTTATAGAAATTGCCCGCATAGTCGTCGGTGGTGATACGTCCACGAATATAGACAGGTTTTTCCACTTGTGATATAGTGTCGATAGAGAAGAGGTAGTTGACCCCATCTTTTGTGGCGCGTGAGCGGTACGGTGATGTCTCGCTGAGGTAGTTGCCCTTCTCTGTCATGTATGTGTTGAGAAAGTCATTGATGGTGAGCAGTGTACCTTGAGCGATAAGTTCGTTGGCTTGGTCTGTTGTTAAGAATAATGCAGATTCGTCAACAGGCTTGGGTGTGCACGCTATGCAGAGTGCAGCGAAAGCGATATATATAATCTTTTTCATAGTACTTAGAACTTATATTGTATATTGAGATAGAAGTTTGTTCCCCAAGCGTAGTAGTATTTGCTTGGGAATTTCCATACGTTGGTTCCGATGAGTGATGTTTTTGTTTCATCTGTTTCACGTTGTCTTGTCTGTCTTGGCAGTCGTGCCTGTTGATATCCACCTGTTTTGAAGTCGGTGTTGTTGAGCAGGTTATTGACTGTGAGGTTGATCGATATGGACTGTCGGTCCTTGAGGTAGATGAGTTTTCCGACACTGACATCAACGAGGAAGCGGTTGTACCACCGTGTGCTGGTGAGTGATTCTTGGTCTGCGAGTTGGTTGTACGGGGCTTTAAGCAGTGGTGTGCCATATTTGTCGTACATAACGTTTCCGCTCTCATCTTTGAGTATGGCGTTCGGTCCGTTGGTATAGGTGTCGCCGTACCATCCGTTGACTATTGTCCCGTCTGCCCGTGTACCTGTGTATAATCCCTGCATGCGGCGTGCCGGTGCAAAGTCGAGGTAGCTCCAGTCGAAGTAGCTGACGGTGATGTCTGCAAACCACATCTTCGGGTGGAAGAATGACAGTTTGAGGCTGGTATTGACTTGTGGTCCTGTGGCTACGTGCAGTCCTTTGATGAGTACGCTATCGCGTAGTTCGTAGATTGGTTGGTTAGTCTTGGTGTCTTCAGCCAGTGCCATACCGTTCTCTGCAGAGGTGACGGAGTAGGCGTTAGATGTGTATCGGTAGTCGCCAATACTGAGGACTCCTGTGAGTGTGAAATACATCCCGAGTTTGACTGCGGCAGCTGCTTCGATGCCCATGTGTCGTCTGTCAATACCTGTGAGTGACTGGTTGACGAATGTTCGTGCCTCATCATCGTAGAACCCATTGAGTTCTGTTCCGTTCCAGAACTGGGTGAAGAATCCTGTTATACGTCCTCGTACGATAGGGTAGTTGAACGTGTATGTCAGATCTGCGCTGACAATCTTCTGACTTGCTCCGAAGTACTCGTGTAGCCATGATGTGCCATACGCCTTGGCATACGCTGCGGCTTGGTCGTGCCGATAGATAGTCTCAACGGCCCTGTCGTGTACACGTGGAGAGATATAGGCATCGCGTGCGAGCGGTGCGGATGTCTCTGCCAATGCGTTAACTTTGATGTTGTTACGTCCATTGATTTTGTATGTGGCACCTATCTTGAATGCCGGGTCAATGAAGTGGTGTGCATATCCTGTTAGCGTGGTAGCGTTGTATGTACCATCCAATACTGTTTGTGCATCTTGTCCGAGGTAGAATTGTGCACTTGATGGGTCGAGTGTAGCCAGGTACCAAGCACGTCCGTTAACCATGTTGGTGGTGCGCTGCATGGAGGTGTAGGAGAGTTGTAGTGCGTAGTATAGGTCTATCTCGTTCCATGACCATTCGTTCTGCGCCCACAGTTTGGTGTTGGTCATATTGATACGGTAGTCATATCCGAAACGGTCGTCGGTCTTAATGATTTTATTCTTGTTGTTGATATCGTTCTGCTTAACGTTTTGGATATCCTCTTGTGTTAGACCTATGTTTGTGGCGAGTTCTTTGATATCCCGTTCTGCGAACGGGTCCACGTCGATCCATTGGTTACCACCGAGCAGGTCATCGAGGGTTTTGTAGTGAATACCCTGTGACTCTTTGGCTTCCAGACCGACTGTGATAGTGAGATGGTCAGTGGCTGTATTACGGTAGTTGATGTTAATCATTCCTTCCTGGATGTCATTGTGGCGACGTTCTACGATATATCGTGCTGATCCATCCGGGTTGTTGACGTTGTTGGCGTAGTTAGCGGCGTAGAGGGCATCCCAGTCAATCTGTGTTGTTTTGCTGTCGCGGCTTGTCCACAAGTCGGTGAGGGTGGAGTAGGTAGCCAAGTCCACTGAAGGACCTATGTAGGTGCCGTTGTAGTAGGTGCCTTTGCCGAGTGACGAACCATCCCAATCCGATCCGTTCCATGTCTTTGTGATATAGTTACCGGTAGCATCTATCTGTCCATCGTAGAGGAAAGACGGCATGTTACGGTAGTAGTCCGGGCGCGGGTCGGGCGCATTGTAAAAGGTCAGTGCCGAGTTGGAGTAGAGCGAGTAGTGGTATCCTGCAGCGAACTTGATCTTGTTGACCTCGTTGATCTTCCAATCGAAGGCTGCAATGACTGTCGGGTCGTAGGACTTGACGATACGTGAGTTGCGCACTTGTCCGTTCTGGTAGCCCCAATAGGGATTGTAGTTGTTGTATCCCCATGATGTCTTGTTGTATTGGTTGGTAAGGCTATATACCTCTTGTGTTACGGCAGCAGACTGTCCACGCTGGGTAGGTGCTCCGAAAGTGATGAGTGATAACCGTTTATCATTTCCCCACTGTTTCTCCGCAGTAAAGAAGTATCCGAAAGAGTTGTAGCCTATACCTTCTCCGATACGTCCTTTGATGTCGAGTGTGGGGCTATATCTCCAAGCGAGTTGTGCTGTGAACGCCCAACCATTGTCGAGTAGTCCACTGGCATATGTAGCCCGTGCAGCACCTTTGTAATTCCGGTTGGTAGCAGCCAATCCCACTTTCCATCCTTGCGCATAGCGGGTAGCCGATTGCAAGTAGTTGGTGGACTTGCCGATAGATCCAAAAGTGAAGTTGGAGGATTCTATACCCTCCACTACTTCGCGGTAGCGTGTAGCGTCGTTTAATCCTCCCATAGCGGAGAAGTTGAACTGTCCCCGTTCAGCGGAGTTAAAGGATAGTCCTTCGATGTAGTTTTGTTCGAATATCTGTTCGTAGCCTCTTCCGCGGTATCGTGCGTTTGACCACGCGAAAGAAGTTGTGGCGTTGAATACGTCCTGACTTGCGCTTGATGCCGAGGCTACAGACTGTGTCTTTCCTTCGTCATCGATGAGGTCTGCTTCTGCGATGTTGAGTAGTACTTCCTCTTGTGCTTCGCGTGCCAAGTCAACCTGCATTGTTATGTCTCCCATCTCGGTGAGTCTGCCGTCGATGAGTTGTACAAGAACGATGTCAGCGATGTATCCGTCAGCCTCGATGATAACCTCCTCATCCATGGGGATGAGATAGGTGAGTGAGAACTCGCCATTAGCGTTGGTGGTAGTAGATATACCTTGGTTTCCCAATGTAATGGTGGCTCCTGCTATAGGTTTCTGTTCTACAGTAATCAGCCGTCCATTGAGTCGCGTTGGGTTTTGTGCGACAAGATGGACTGATAAGGAAGATGTGATTACCAGTAGTAAGGCAAGAAATGTTTTTCGCATAATACCTTTGTTTTGGGTGAATAAATAATAGTTGTTTAGTATTAGAATTCGGCCGTTTTAGGTGTTCTTGGGAACGGTATGACATCGCGGATGTTCTGCATACCGGTGACGAAGAGCATCAGCCGTTCGAATCCCAGTCCGAAGCCTGCATGTGGTGCAGAGCCGAAACGGCGTGTGTCGAGATACCACCACATGTCTTTCATTGGTATCTGACGGCGTTCTATCTCGGCATTGAGTTTGTCAAGATTCTCTTCACGCACAGATCCTCCGATAATCTCGCCTATCTGTGGGAAGAGTACGTCGGTACCTTGTACGGTCTTGTTATCGTCGTTTATCTTCATGTAGAAGGCTTTTATCTCTTTTGGATAGTCGGTCATGATGACAGGTTTGCCGAAGTGCTCTTCTACGAGGAAACGTTCATGTTCTGATGCGAGGTCTTCTCCCCATTGGCATGGAAACTCAAATTTCTTTCCGTTCTTTATCGCTTCTTGGAGAATGTTGATACCTTCGGTGTAAGGTAGCCGTACAAACTCGGTATTGACGACGGACTTGAGTCTTTCGATAAGTCCTTTATCCACATATTGGTTGAGGAAGTTGAGGTCGTCCTGGCAATGCTCCAATGCCCAGCGTACACAGTACTTGATAAAGTCTTCTTCAAGATCCATTAGTTCGTCTTTCTGAATGAAAGATATTTCCGGTTCTATCATCCAGAACTCTGCGAGGTGTCGTGGAGTGTTGCTATTCTCGGCACGGAAGGTGGGTCCGAAAGTATAAATCTTGCCGAGTGCGAGTGCTGCCAGTTCGCCTTCTAACTGTCCAGACACGGTTAGTGAAGTCTGTTTGCCAAAGAAATCATCGGAATAGTCAATCTTTCCGGTCTCGTCTTTCTTGAGGTTGTATAGATTTTTTGTTGTCACTTGGAACATCTGTCCTGCTCCTTCGCAGTCAGAAGCCGTGATGATAGGGCTATGGAAATAGAAGAATCCGTGTTCATGGAAATACGTATGTATAGCCATTGCCATATTGTGCCGGATACGGAATACAGCCCCAAAGGTGTTGGTACGTGGCCGTAGATGTGCGATAGTGCGCAGGTATTCCATGCTTAATCCTTTTTTCTGTAGAGGATATTGTTCCGGATCAGCCGTTCCATAGACCTCCAGTTCTGTTAGTTGAATCTCTACTGCCTGTTCGCTACCTTGGCTATCAACGAGGTTCCCGATAGCCGATATGCAGGCTCCAGTGGTAACGGTCTTGAGTTGTTCTTCAGGGAAAGTAGTGAGATCAACTACTATCTGTATGTTACGGATGGTTGAGCCATCGTTTAATGCAATAAAGCAGATGTTCTTGTTTCCTCTTTTACTACGTACCCATCCCCGAACATTGATGGGTTGTCCTGTGGCTTTTAGCTTCAGTGCGTCTATAATTTCTGTTCGTTTCATAGATATATGGCTGACAAATTATTGTCGTTGTTGATTGCTGTTAAAGTTGTTTATGTAGTTTCTATGGATTATGTTCTGTTTAGAAGGGGGCTTGTGGTATGTCAACATCATCCAAGCTCGCCCCTTCCGCCTCAAGTGGCGGTCGTGAGTTCATCTTGCTAACGACTTTACGTGAAGTCTGTTGCAGTACATTCTCGTCATACGCCTCGTCCTCATTTTGGAATTTGGCATACTTGTCTAAGAAGCGTAGCCACACCTCATCTGTAGCACCATTACGGTGTTTTGCAACGATGATTTGTCCTAATCCACGCAGGTCTTTTCCTGTCTTGTCATCCGAATAGATACGATAGTAGGCTGGGCGGTGTATGAAACATACCATATCGGCATCCTGTTCGATTGAGCCTGACTCACGGAGGTCTGATAATTGTGGTTTCTTTCCCTCAACGCTATTGGTAGAGTCACGTTTTTCTACGTTACGGTTCAACTGGCTAAGGGCTATGATGGGTATATCTAACTCTTTTGCCATACCTTTGAGTGTGCGTGAGATGATACTAACTTCTTGCTCCCGACTTCCGAAATATGCACCATTGGCGTTCATGAGTTGTAGGTAGTCAATGATGATGAGTTGTACTTTCTTCTCTTTGACCAGTTTACGTGCTTTACTTCGCAGTTCGAATACACTAAGACCCGGTGTGTCATCTACATATAGTGGCGCTCCTAATAGTTCGTTGATCTTGCTATTCATTCTTTTCCACTCCTCCGGACTTAGATGTCCATTTCTCACCTTATCTCCTTCTATCTCACATACATTCATTATGAGACGATTCACCAGTTGGACGTTAGACATCTCCAGTGAGAACATTGCCACAGGTATATGGTAGTTGACCGTCATGTTCTTTGCCATGGATAGCACAAATGCTGTTTTTCCCATAGCAGGTCTGGCTGCGATGATAATCAAGTCAGACTTTTGCCAACCTGAGGTTATTTTGTCCAGCCCGGTGAATCCACTCGGTACTCCAGATATGTTTCCTTCATTTTTTGCTGCTCTTTCTATTCTATCGAATGCCTCTTTGATGACAGGGTCTATCTGTGTTACCTCTCGTGTCTGTGATCTTTGCGATATTTCGAACACTCCCGCTTCAGCAAATTGCAGCAGTTCGTCCACGTCTTGTGTGTCGTCATATCCTTTCTCTTCCATTTGGCATGCGAGGCTGATGACATCTCGTGCCGTTGCTTTTTGTGCCACGACACGTGCATGGAAGAGTAGGTGTGCAGCAGAAGCAGTTCGTCTGGTCAACTCACTTAGGTACACGGGGCCGCCTGCTTGTTCTAATTTCCCCATTCTTTTGAGTTGTTCTGCTACAGATAACACATCTATCGGCTCCTCTTTGATGGATAGAGAGCGTATGGCTTCAAAGATAACCTGGTGTCGGTCGATATAGAAAGACTCTGGGCGAAGTAGGTCTGCCACTGTGCCAAAAGCATCTTTCTCGATCATCAGTGCACCCAAGACAGACTCTTCCAAGTCAGGAGCCTGAGGGGGCATTTTCCCCAAGTCATTCGCTCCTACTTTGATAGGAACCGGTTCAGTTCGCTTGCGTCGATTAGTGGATGTGGGCATATTGATCTAATAGGTCATAGGCAGCTGCGAAACTGCTGATTTCGTTGTTTAATACTTTTTGTTCTGTTTTAGCG